>NZ_JBGMOE010000112.1:0-8832 GCF_041424195.1 Tardiphaga sp.
TCGCCTTCTACGAAATCGACCGTGCCTGGGGCGGCCCCGAGGAAGGGGGATGGTGTGCGCCGTTGTGGCGCGAGAAAGGAGTGCGTCTGATGACGTGATGCTTGTTGGCAATGGCATCTGCCCACCGAGCTTACCGGTGCCCTCGGGCTGAAACTTCGAAAGGAGAACGGGACCATAGCATGCTCGGAAAAGGCCCAAAGTGAATAGTCGCATTGAAGCAACGGGTCAGGGCAAGACGGTTATGGTGAACGCTACACTGCGTGAAGCCCAATCTCTCGCGGCCTAAACCCTTGGCGGCGAGGAAAGCGACTGAAACCCCGCACCGACGCGTCGGGTCCACTCTACCAGCTCGGACCCGAGAAGCGGCCAAGTCCGTACCATCGACTTGACCGGCCAACCTTGTCGGCGTGACCTCCTTCGGAGGACTAGAGATGAAAAGGCCACCTAAGACCGTTAGCTTATCTCCTTTCACGCGTAACTACGGGACCGCCTGTAGCTGGTCGAGTTATCGACCTGTATGGCGGCGGAGCCGCAATATTACCCGAACACCCGGCGTAATTGCCGGGACAGCCCTTGCCTCGGTGAGGGACGGTCGGCCGTATAAGTTCGGGGTGACCCGAGCGAAAGCGCAACCGAGCGGGGGAAGTGCGGCAGCTTCGATCCAGCATCGAACCAGGGCGGAGGTCTGCTGATGCAACCCTGTGCCGCCTTGAAAAGGCTGGAATCACTTGGAACGATTGCCTTGACCGGCAAACGTGTGAACGGTGTGTTCCGACTGCTGCTATCCCGCTCCTTGTGGGTGGAAGCTTTGGGCCGCATCCAACAGAACCGTGGGGCAGAGACCCCCGGCATCGACCGTGAGGCCGTAACCGATCTCGACGAAAGCCGGATCGATGCGGTGATCGCGCAACTCTCGGCGGGCACGTATCGCCCGCAGCCGGTCAGGCGCGTCCACATCCCCAAGACCAACGGTAAAACAAGACCGCTCGGCATCCCGACTGCAACCGACCGACTGGTGCAGGAAGTGGTCAGGATGATCCTGAACGAAGTCTATGAACCGATCTTCTCTGATCGGTCACACGGCTTTCGACGGGGGCGGTCGTGTCACACGGCGCTCGACCATGTCCGCAAGACATGGAAGGGCGTGAAGTGGCTGATCGAAGTCGATGTCGAAGGATACTTCGACAACATCTCTCACGAGAAATTGTTGAGCCTGCTTGAACGTCGCATTGATGATAGGCGGTTTACCGCTCTCATCAGTGCGATGCTGAAGGCAGGGTATCTGGAGCAGCAGCGTTTTCACGAAACCTATAGTGGCACGCCGCAAGGAGGCATCGTCTCGCCTCTGCTCGCGAACGTCTACCTGCACGAGCTTGACCATTATGTGGAAGGGCTCGTCGCTGGCTTCGACAAGGGTGCCCAACGTCGCAAATCGGCGGAATACAGGCACCTTCAGCGCCGTTCCGAGTACGCCCGGAAGCGCGTGGCTGCGCTGCGTGACAAAGGGCAGGTTGATGAAATCCAACCATGGCTGGACCGAATAAAGGAGACGCTCGCGGCGATGCGCAAGCTACCCGCGACGGACCCGTTCGATCCAGACTTTCGACGCCTTCGCTACGTCCGGTACGCCGACGACTTCCTTCTGGGGGTTATCGGCAGCCGGGCCGAGGCCGAAGAGATCAAGGCCGCCATCGAGGGCTTCCTCGCGAGCGAGCTTGAGCTCCGAACGTCCCCGTTGAAAAGCGGGATCCGCGAGGCTCGGAAGGGAGCAAGGTTCCTTGGCTACGACGTGCGCACTCGCACGGCGTCCGACCGGCTCGTCAAACAACGGGCACGGACGGGCATCGTCGCAGTCAAGCGGACGGTGACGGATCAAATTCAGTTGCTGGTCCCGCGCGACAAGGTGCAATCGTTCAGCCAGAGGCACGGCTATGGTCAGTTCGACTTGGGACGGGCTGTGCACCGTCCGGGCCTGCTTCACATGGATGATGCGGAGATCGTCAAGGTCTACAACGCCGAACTTCGCGGCTTTGCAAATTACTATGCCTTGGCCGTGGATGTGAAAGGCGCACTCAACAAGCTCGAGTTTCTCTGGCGCGGTAGTCTGTTCAAGACGCTCGCGCACAAGCATCGGACAAGCCTAATGGCTTCGCTCCGGCGCCTCAGGGTTGGCCCGGGCAGGTACGTAGTGCGTATAGGCGTTGGGAGGGATGAGAGGAGGATCGCGGTTTGGCGACTGGCGGAACTCGATCGTAGGCCGGTGTTCTGGCCGTCGGTCGACAACACGCCTCGCACGGAAGCTCTTCGGTTAAGCAGGACCAACCTGACTGACCGAGTGCTCGCCCAAGCATGCTCCGCATGTGGCGGCACCGATGGACCGTTCCATCTTCACCACAGCAACCCCGTGCGTCGCATGAGGGATGGGCCGGTGTTCCGGAGGCTTCACGCCGAACGGGCCCGGAAGACGAGGCCGCTTTGCGCGCCCTGTCATCAACTCCTTCATGCAGGGAAGCTGCCGGACTTTCGTTCTACAGTGCCCGGAGCGGAGAGCCGGATGCAGTGAAAGTTGCACGTCCGGTTCGGAGGGGGGCAGTGGGGTGTTCTCTCGTAGACGCCACCCTGCCTACCCTACGGTACGACACCGGCACCTTCGTCCGCGTGATCGCCCTCCATTACCACGACGAGGCCGCGGTCGCGGCGATGCGCCGCGCCAACCGGCTGCTCGAGCGCCTGCAGCGGCATCGCCCGCCGGTGGATTCGGCTGCCTACACCGGCGGACGCTTCCGCGCCTTCAGCTTCTCCGGCCTCCCGCCCACGCGGTTTCCCGCACGTCGCCCGGAATATTCCTGACCCAGCAGAAAGGGACCAGCCCATGTATCGCGTCCATTATTTCGACACCAGCGAAGCCGCGCATGACGCCTGTCTCGATGACGGTCCCTGCATCGAGGAAGGCGACGTTCTCGCCATCCTGTCGGAGGGCGTCATCGGTCTCGCCTCGACCGATCCGATCGCCGTCACCCTCGACCCCGGCGCACTGCGCATCGTCCGCCCGATGGCGATGGACGTGCTGCTAGCAGAACTCGTCCACGGCGCCTCCCAGATCCGCCGCGCGGTCGCGACCGCCCTCCTGCACCATTTGCCCGTGCAGCCCCATTTCCTCGCCTTCGTCGCGCCGGCGCTGCCCTATCCCTATCCGCAGACCGTCGTCGCGCTCTCGTTCGACGATATCATGCTGACGATCGATGCGATCGACCACCGTATCACGGCGCTCGAACGCCGGTTGGGGACACTCGAATCCGACAGCGCGCACGCCTTCTTCCTGCAACGCTCGATCGATCATCTGTCGGCCGCCCGGAAGCGCCTCATGCGACATCCGCGACCGCCTCGCTGAACGGCACGGCATCGCCTCGCGACGATGCCGGCACCGGCTGCGCCGGAAGGAGAGAGGGACCGGATCGGCATCCTGGACATGGGGTCCGGGCATTTTGCCGAAAGGTCACGATCATGTGCATCGATCCCAACGCCGAGCCCGTCGCCTTCGCGCTCGACACCAAACTCTGCCACCTCCTGCCCACGCTGACCGAGCCGCACCGCGAAGCCATCGCCCAGGATCTCGCGCGCACCGCCATCTTCATGGCGACCGCAATGGCGGCCGACATGGCGCAGGACGCGGTGAACGGCCTCGTGCCGATCCCGAAGATGCCGACGCTCGGCAAGCCGCCCGCACCCGCGCTGGTCCCACAGGCGCAAACGCCGCGCGATACCGTGCTGCTGACCCCCGCGGTCGCGCCCGTCGTCACGATCAAGGCCAAAACGACCGACGTCACCGTCGCCGGCTTCGACCAGCGTCAAGGCTACACGTTCGGGATCGACAACAAGTCCGACCGGCTGATCGACATCCGCCACGCCGGCAAATGCTGGTGCATCGATCCGAGCGACGAGGCGACCGACGTCGTCAGCCGCGCGATCGGCGCGCTCGCCGCGGCGCACGCCGATATCGGCACCGCGCTCACCGACCAGCTCGCCCACTGAGCACCGACATCGTCCGCCTGCCGCACGATCCACCGTCCGCGTGAAGACGCGGTCGGTGAGGGGCGCTCATCGCGCCCTGCCCGGCCGAAGGGCCGGGGAGGGGAGGAGGATTGAAGATCGGTGTCGAGGACATGGGGTCCAGCACGACATCAGGAGACGTTACGATGAACATCGGTCAGATCAAGCAGAACGACGCGGGCATTTTCATGGGCCGCATTTCCACCCTCGCCGTCGCGATGACGATCGCGCTCAAGCCGGTCCAGTCGTCCAACCCGCGCGCGCCGCGCTACGAGATCCACGCGCTCACCCCGGGCCGGACGTGGGTGCAGGTCGGGGCGTTCTTCGAACTCACCTCGAACAACACCGGCGAGGCGTTCCTGAACGGCCGCATCGACGATCCGTCGCTCGCCGCGCCGCTGCAGGTCTCGGCCTTCCGCCAGGACGACGGCTCGTACAACGTCGTGTGGCAGCGCGCCCAGAAGCGCCGCGATGTCGGTGCCGCGCTCGGCGTCAAGGCGGATGACGATCTGTCGCCGCCGTTCGGCGCCGATGGCGGCCCGGTCGGCAACGGCCCCGATCACGATGCGGGCACCACCGACAACGGCCTGGGCGAAACCACCGCCCCGGTCGAGGAGCCGGTCGGCAAGGGCCGCGGTCGCCGCCAGCGCGTCGCCGAGGACGCCTGATCCACCCCCGGTGCCGTGCACTCCCTCACGGCACCGCATGGCGCACGGGCGCGCCCCCTTTCGCTCCCGCACGCCGAAACTCGGGGCAACGCCGGCACACGGCGTCGCCCTTTTTTTGCTTCATGGGCTCCAGTCCCGATTCAACACCGTATCGGATCGATAATTTAGCTATTCCTTCGCTTTATCGCCGTATAAGCACAGGATATCGCAGTTCGAACCTGGGCCACGCTCAAGGGAAGGGGGTGATGAATGGATAGCCGGGCGAATGGTGATGACACCGCTCGCGGGACCGGCACGTCCACTTCATCACGAGGTCCCGACATGGCCGACCGCGTCTCCGTCTCCATTACGATCGGGGGGAAACTTCCCGCCGATCGACTGCCCGAACTGTACAAACTCGCCGATTTCTACGGCCTCTCGACCGAATGGGGGGGAGAACCGCTTGAATCCGTTACATCCGGCGAACCCCTGCGCCTCCATGCTCACGAGGTCCAGAACGGCAATATCGAGGATATCGAGGACTTCTGCTGCACCAACGACCTTCCGTTCAGGACGTGGTCGGGAGGCTCGCCCGGGTCGTTCTCGCCCGAGGTTCGGGTCTGGCCAGGTCATGGTCCGCGCGCGATATTCTCGGCCGACGACAACGAAAGCGTCGTGCTGACGCTTCAGGAATACAATGCTCTAGGTGACCTCGCCGCGATCGGTGAGCACTTCCGGTTGGGTGGCTTCAAACCGCCTGCGCTCTCCATCGTCCCGGGAAAGCCTGAGACCGATAGCTAACAGCGCCATCGGCACATCCTCCTGACCTAGCCCGATCCGCGTCCCGCACGCACCACCGTCCGCGTGAAGAACGCGGTCGGTGAGGGGCGCTCATCGCGCCCTGCCCGGCCGAAGGGCCGGGGAGGGGAGGAGGATTGAAGATCGGTGTCGAGGACATGGGGTCCAGCACGACATCAGGAGACGTTACGATGAACATCGGTCAGATCAAGCAGAACGACGCGGGCATTTTCATGGGCCGCATTTCCACCCTCGCCGTCGCGATGACGATCGCGCTCAAGCCGGTCCAGTCGTCCAACCCGCGCGCGCCGCGCTACGAGATCCACGCGCTCACCCCGGGCCGGACGTGGGTGCAGGTCGGGGCGTTCTTCGAACTCACCTCGAACAACACCGGCGAGGCGTTCCTGAACGGCCGCATCGACGATCCGTCGCTCGCCGCGCCGCTGCAGGTCTCGGCCTTCCGCCAGGACGACGGCTCGTACAACGTCGTGTGGCAGCGCGCCCAGAAGCGCCGCGACGTCGGTGCCGCGCTCGGGGTCAAGGCGGACGATGGCGAACCCGCGCTGCCTTTCACCGCCGATGGCCGTGACGTGGCGACCTCGGGCGCAGGCGATGACACCGGAGACGGGCTGGGTGCCAGCACCGCGCCGGTCGACGAGAGGGTCTGACCGGCATCGGGCGGCGCTGACGCGTCGCCCGTATCGCCACCTCGACGGGGATCGCTTCATCGCCGAAGCGGTCCCTGTTGCCGTTAGTGCCTGTTGCAGCCGCGCGGTCCGTGGTGTACGGATTGTCTTCCGTTTTACGGAAGATACGGATTCCCATGTAACAGAAAGATGGCCGTTACAACATTGGCAGGACCAGATGAGGGTCCCATCCTGGAGGGACGCAGGGCTTAATCGATCCCCGGCCGCGTAACGAAAGATGAGGGAAACCATGACCCCTACAATCGAAAAGGCCAGATCGACCGACGTGTCGAAGCGGTTCGGCTTCTATTACGACGAGGCGATGACGCATCCGATCGCAATCGAGCGCAACGGCGCTGCCCGCGTGGTCATGCTACCCGCCTCCGAGTTCGAACGCTTGTCCCGCCTCGATCACCTCGCGCTCTCGCCGCAGGAGTTGAGCGATGAAGCCATCCACGCCATCAGGACCGCGACGCCCAGCGCCGGGTCCGTCCAGAACGATCAGTACGTCGATTGAACCGCAAGCCGGTGACCTGATCTGGTATTTCTACCTCTGGCGGCATGAACATAACCGGGGCGACGAGGACGGCTCGAAACTCCGCCCCTGCATGGTGGTTGGCAGCTATCGCTCAGCCGGAAGGCTCCGTGTCCTGATGGTGCCACTGACGACGCGCGATTATTCACCGGCTGCATCCATCCCTCTGCCGCCGCGATTCATTGAGGCCTTCGGCCTCGATGACCGATCACGCATCGTGTGGGACGACGTGAACGATTTCGCATGGGTCGGACCCGACGTTCGCGCCGGTAACGACGGTAGCACCATCATCGCCGAGGTGCCGAGCCGCATCGTACAACGTGTCGCGGCGCTGATCGTCGAGCATCGGATCACCCCCACCCGGCGAACCGAGTAGGCGATCGATCCTCGCCAACCCGAAGGGCGGCGCCCGCAGACACAGCCCGGTTCGCTGGCCGAGTGGAAAGATCATCACGATCGGCGATGATCCCGCAGCCGGGCGGCGCGTAAAGCCGTCGCTGTTCTGCCAGCGGGTATCGGCAGGCGTTTGCCCCCTATGGCGATGAGGACGCCCAGGTCCGATGCGGTTGCCGGCGATCGCCCTGGCGAGGGTCGGCCGTCGGGCGACCTTGCGGCATCCGGTCTCCTTGCCGGTGCGTCGTCGCCCGGGCGCGGCCGTCCTTGTCGAGCTTCGGAGCGGCACCACGTCGGTCAGCGAGCGACGCTGGCGGCACGCCTGCCTTCGCGCCGGGTCGTTCGGGGGTACGGGTCAGGCGACCGACATGAGCGGTTCACGAGGTTTGTCCATGGCAATGCCTGCGGGAACCTTGGGCTGATCGACGGCCCATCCGCCGTTTCGTGTCACCTGCGCCGCGCCCCGGGGCCTCGCAACCCCTTTGGCAGGGCCGTGTTGCCGCGCTTCGCGCGGCTGCCCGCACCACCCCTGCAAAAGGGGTTCCCCTCCGGTCGACCAGGCCCGCCGCCTGCGCGCCGGCCCAGCTCGCCCTCCGGTGCGACGCCCCGAACCGCGACGCCCTTCAGGTGACACCGGCGGACGGACCGCCGACCAACCCAAGGAGGCAATGCCATGAACAACGTGAACCTCGTCGGCCGCCTGACCCGCACCCCCGAACTGCGCGAAGTCAATCGCGCCACCAGCGTCGCGACCATCTTCGTGGCGACCGATCGCCCGAAGCTCAACAAGGACGGCCACACCTACAAAGGCGACGACGGCTTCACCGTCAAGGAGACCGAATACCACAAGGTCACCTGCTTCAACGGCCTCGCCAAGGCGATCGCCGGCAACCGCAAGAAGGGCGACCTCATCGCCATCGAGGGACGCCTGCACTACACCCGCTGGCAGGACAGCGACGGCAACGACCGCTACGGCTGCGAGATCATCGCCGATCGCGCCGAGTTCTACTGACCGGCCAGCGAACCGGGCGGCGCCTGCGGGCGTCGCCCTTCGCGCATGCTTCATCATCGCCCGCGCAGGACGCCTCGCCCACGGTGCTTCGCACCGCGGCCTTGCGCCAGCGCGCGCTCACCTGAAAGGTCCGGCACCATGACCGTCCAGCGCGACATGTTCGACGGCGACCCGTTCGCGCCCGAGCCGATACCTGCGGCACCGGACCCGGTCGCTCGGGTCGACGAGCCGGCACCCGCCGGCGGCGACCACGACGGCAATGCCGTCGCGCTCGCCCCGCTGGCGGTGCCGTGCGGCTTCCGCAACCGTCGCAATGAACCCTGCCGGCGTCTCGCCGAGCGACCCATCCTGATGAACGGCCAGCCCTTCGTCCATCGTGGTCACCAGCTGCTCCAGTGTCCGCGTTCCTGCTGGCTAGACGATGACAGCGCGGTCGAGCCGGACATTGCTGACCGGATCGGTGAAGATATCCGGTTCGCAACCGAACCGGATATCCAGACCGACCCGCACGGCGAGGACCCCGATGCCAACCGCGATCCAGACGACCCGGGAATCCAGGAGATGCCGGATTACGATGCCGGGGATGACGGTGGCGAGTATGAATGGGACTGATCCTGCTGATCCTGCTGTGCTGGCTGTGGGACGGCCGTAGAGGGGCAGGGCGGGGCGTCCCGCCTTGTGGGCGGGACCGGGCTCTATTCGGCCCTGGCG
>NZ_JBGMOE010000113.1:0-1455 GCF_041424195.1 Tardiphaga sp.
CAGGAAGCCGTATGGTCCGCGCTCAACAGCCGCAAAATCAATCGCCACACCAGCGGCGAGACGGTCGATCGCGCGCCTGAACCCTCGCGCCGGAAGCTCGCCCTACAACTATGGGATTCCGCCGTGCCGATCGCGGGCACCGCGGCTGAACGCTATCTGCGTTCGCGCGCAATCGACCCGACCGGCCTCAAGGTTCGCTTCGCTCCGCGCTGCATCGTTGGCCCGCCCGATGCCCGCGAAGAGCATCCTGCCCTTCTCGTGCCGTTCGAGGCCGACGAAGGCATAATCGCCGTGCAGCGGATCTTGCTCGATCCAGCAACCGGCGAGAAACGCTACCATGCGGCGCTGCGCGAGGCGAAATTGACGCTTGGCCTGGTCCGACATGCAGCCATGCGGATCGGCGGCCAGCCACCCGGCGACGTGCTGCGCCTCGCGGAAGGCTTCGAGGAAGCCGTTTCCGTGTCCCAGCTTAGCGCCGGGAAATTCAAGGTGTGGGGCGCGGGCGGCATTCGCCGCTATGGCCTGATCGCGATCCCCGAACGCATCCGCAAAATCGTCATCTACTCGCAACACGGCCAGGAAGCGGCACAGGCCATAGAGGACGCGCGCGACCACCTCACTGCCAACAACCGCGAGCTGAAAATCATACTCCCGCCAGCCCCGGCGCCGATGGACTGGAACGACATTCTTCAGGAGAAAGCCAGGTGCTGATCCGAGGTTTCAAAAAATGGCCGCGAAATCAGCAAATCGCGTTGCCCATTCTCTCTGTTTTCGCGTTCGGTGCGCTGTTCAATCAGATGCAGGCGAGGAATAGCGAGCCGGTTTCGATCCATGTCGAGAACCCGCGCATTATCGACGGCGATACGCTCGAAACGCTCGATAAAAAGCGGGTGCGGTTGTCGGGAATTGATGCGCCGGATGAGGACGGCAAGGGCAATGTGCCCAAGATCGCAGCGCAGCTCTATTTGGAAGAGCTGGTGAAGCAAAATGGCGGCATGGATTGCACGAGCGATTTTCAGGACGAAAAGCTGACGGTCGAGCCGATATGCAACACGCGGCGGACAAGCTGGGGCCGGTCTAACCTGTCGTGCCGGTTTCGGTCGAATGGGGCATCTGTTTCGGCAACGATGGTGCGCCATGGATATGCCGTTGATTACAGGCAACATTCAGGGCTGGCCTATGCCCGTTTCATGAAAGACGCTGCCGACGAGCGGCGAGGGCTTTGGGGTGTCGATTACGAGGCGATGCGGAATCTGGCGATCGAGAGGGGCCAACTGCCGAACAAGTGCAAGTGATCGGAGCCGGGAACCTGCCCTACTCCACCACACGGCTGCGCCGCGCGGCTCCACGGAGCCAGCAAAGCCGTCTCCGCCCATTCGGGTGACGGTCAGGGCTGGAAGGGAAGATCAGCATGAATGATGCGACGCGAACGACGATGCAGGCCGCGCCCAGGCA
>NZ_JBGMOE010000114.1:0-1452 GCF_041424195.1 Tardiphaga sp.
CACGCGTAACCGGCAATCGCAATATCGCGATCAACGTGAGGGTAGATCCCGAGACTGCTGCGAGACTCTATGCTCTTCGTGACGCAGATCCGGCACGCAAGCGCGTGCTCGCCGACGTCGTAGCAGATGCGGCGCTCTTGCTTTACGAGCACGAGATCGGTGGCGCTAGTCAATAGGTAGGGCAGGGGGCTCGCGTGTCGTTAGCGAGGCGGCGCACCGTATCCCAGTTGACCGCCCGCGCGCCGTAGACCTCGTTAAAGGCGATCCCACGATCGAATTAATAGGGCGTGATTGCTCGCTTGGCAGGGTCGCGACGGCGCCCGAAACACCATACGAGCGGCGCCCGTGTGCAGAGGCGCACGGGCGATCGCCCGCCACCAACACAACGCAGTCTGTGGTGGGCCCGCAGGGGAGGGGGCAGCGTGATCCGGCGCGGTCAACCTGCTTTCGGGTATCCTGCGGTCGCACCGAAGCGATTGCGCCGGCGACTGCCCCGTGCCCGACCCGCAAGCGGCGCGGCTGCTTCAACCCGACCATGCCGGCTGCCTACAGCATCACGATAGCCAGCATCGCGACGCTGACGAACCGCACGACCAGTTCCTTGCGCGGCAGCGCTAACAATAGCGCGTCGACGATGGCCAACGGGACGCCTCCGGCTGGAGCTAACGAGCGTTGGCGTGGCTCAACCCACCATCATCATCTCGACGACTGTCACTGCGGGCAGGAAGGAAGGCCAGAGAGTCTCAGCCTTCCCGTACATTCGATGCGGTATTCTCGTGGGCAAACCCTGCGGAACCGATGCTCCAATGCTCCAGGTGGTTGTAGACGATGACCTTGCCGGCGAGCAGATCGCCATGCCTTTCGCAGAAGCGTTCGAGTTCCGCGCGCTGGCCGATCAGTTCGACTCACATCGTCAGGTGCGGATCGGCGATCGCGGAGCCGTTCCCCCGCACGGGGCCGTGGTTGCTGTAGCCATAGTGGGTATGGTGCGCGATGGCGTTCATGATGCCATCTCGCTTCGCCTGCGCCACCAGTTCCCGATAGAGCGGCTTGCCAGGCCAGAAGGCGCGCGAGCGCATTGCGGTCTTGTCCGATGGTTTCAGATAGATGCGGACCGTCCCGAGTTAGGTCGGCATGACCTTCTGCTGCTGCGACATCAATCGAGCTCCTTGTTGGTGGATAGAGGTTGTGGCGATGGCCGACGCCGGGTCGCGCGGGCTCCAAGAAGCGTCGGTGCGTGCGGCACCTGGTGCCTGCCATACTTCGGCACGGCGATGCGCTGCGACAGGTAGATGCCGTTGTGCCCCGAGCAGAGGTAGGCGACGAAGCAGGTGATGGCGATCGGCACGGCATGGGCAGCGCCGAACAGCTCGATCCCCATAATAGTGCAGGCGAGCGGTGACCTGCCCCCGTCGAGTGGACCGGGTTGATTGTTAGTGGATTATGCTCGCC
>NZ_JBGMOE010000115.1:0-8708 GCF_041424195.1 Tardiphaga sp.
CGCTCTCGCCGCCACCGTCATCTTCTGGCTTTGATCAATGAGTCCTGAGCCTAGGTCCGCCCTCTTTCTTAAAGCTGAGACAACCGAATGATTTCTGCTCTCGACCGCCGCCAGTTCCTCCGCGGCGCGGCCCTCGCCGGTGGCGGCGCCGCCTTGTCAGCCTGGCTGCCGGCCTGGGCGCAGACGATCTCGCCGGGGATGCGACCGACGCTGCCGACCGTGTCGGGCGAAGACATCACGCTCACCATCGCCCGGCAGTCGATGACCATCGACGGGCGCAAGTTCCGGGCAATCGGCCTCAACGGCACGGTCCCCGCCCCGCTGATCCGGCTGCGCGAGGGCCAGCGCGTGCGGCTCAACGTCATCAATCAGCTGGAGGAGGACAGCTCGATCCACTGGCACGGGCTGATCCTGCCGGCCAATATGGACGGTGTGCCGGGCGTGTCTTTTCCGGGCATCAAGCCGGGCTCGAACTACCTCTACCAGTTCTCCGTCGTGCAAAGCGGCACCTACTGGTACCACAGCCATTCAGGCCTGCAGGAACAGGAAGGCCATTACGGCCCGATCATCATCGATCCCGCCGGTGCCGATCCGGTCGCCTATGACCGCGAGCATGTCATCGTGCTCGCCGATCACAGCGCGCTCTCGCCGCAGGCGATCTTCCGGCGCCTCAAGGTCAATCCCGGCCATTTCAATTTCCAGCGCCAGACCCTGGCCGGGCTCCTGTCGGGCAAGGATCAGCCGCTCAAGGACCGGCTCGACTGGGGCCAGATGCGGATGGACCCGGCCGACATCTCCGATGTGACCGGATCCACCTACACCTATCTCGTCAACGGCCATGGTCCGATGGACAACTGGACCGCGCTCTTCACCCCGGGCGAACGGGTGCGGCTGCGGGTCATCAATGCGTCGGCGATGACCACCTTCAACGTCCGCATCCCCGGCCTGCCGCTGACCATCGTTCAGGCCGACGGGCAGAATGTGGTGCCGGTCACCGTCGACGAGTTCCAGATTGGTGTTGCCGAGACCTACGACGTCGTTGTCAGCCCAGGCGATGACAAGGCCTACACCCTTGTCGGCGAGGCGATCGACCGCTCGGGCATGGCGCGTGCCACGCTCGCGCCGAGGGCCGGCATGGCCGGCGAGGTTCCCCCCTTACGCAAACGGCCGCTCGCCGACATGAAGGACATGGGCATGGACATGTCCTCGATGCCGGGCATGGAAGGCATGGACATGTCGGGCGGCGCTATGCGGGGCGTCGATCCGACGGCCGAGAAGAACGCGTCCGCGCGCCTCGCGACCGGCGCGGCGGCAGCGATGGCGACCATGGACAATAGCGCCATGGCAGGCATGGATCATTCGGGGATGGATCATGGATCGATGGCCGGCATGGACCACGGCGCGATGGGCGCCGATGGCCAGATGGCGGGCATGGATCATGGCGGGCACGCGATGGGCTCGATGAAGATGCGCGACTTCTCGAACGCGCCGCAGGTGAAGCGCGACCCGAGCGTCCAGACCATCTCGCCGATGCCCGTAGACCGCACCGGCGAGCCCGGCCAGGGCCTCGCCGACGTCGGCCACAAGGTGCTTGTCTACAGGGACCTGATGGCGCTCGATCGCAATCCGGACGTGCGCGCGCCGAGCCGCAGCATCGACATTCACCTCACCGGCAACATGGAGCGGTTCATGTGGTCGTTCGACGGCGAAAAAATGTCGGACCATCACGAGCCGATCCCCTTCATCGAAGGCGAGCGGGTGCGCGTCAATCTCATCAACGACACGATGATGGGGCATCCGATCCATATTCACGGGCATTTTTTCGAGCTGGTGACGGGGCATGGCGATCATGCGCCGCGCAAGCATACGGTGATCGTCCAGCCCGGCGGCAAGGTGACCTGGGACTTCACCGCCGACGCGGTCGGCGACTGGGCCTTCCACTGTCATCTCCTCTACCACATGCATGCAGGGATGATGCGGGTCGTGAGCGTCCGTCCGAAGGGAGACGCGCAATGACCCGCATCCTCACGCCGCTGGTGAGCGCGATCGCCCTTCTCTCCGCCGCGCCCGCCTTTGCCCAGGATCATTCGATGCACGACATGCCCGGCATGACGCCGCCGGGCGGGGCGCGGCCGGCGCAGGAGAAAAAGAAGGACAAGGCCGCCGCGCCGCGCCCCAAGCCCGCTACCAGGCCGCGCGCTCAGAAACCAGCGCCGGGCACCATGCCGGCAATGGACCATTCGCAGGACCAGGCCAGTCCTGCGCCACAGGCAGATGCCGCCGGTCAACCGCAACCCGCTGCTCCCGCGATGGCGGAGATGCCGGGCATGGACCACTCCCGGCATCAGGACGGCGCGATGCCGGACATGCCCGGGATGGACCATTCGCAGCATGGCCAGACCGCCATGCCCGGAACCTCCGCCATGCCCGGCATGCAAATGACCGGCACGGCGCTTCCGGCCGGCAATGCGCCCCCGCCGCCCCCCCCCAGCGACCACTTCGCCGATCGGGATTTTCCCGGCGGCGAGATGGCGCGCTCGCGCGACATCATGATGAAGGACAGCGGCGGCAACAATTTCGGGCAGGTGCTGCTCAACCTGTTCGAGTATCAGGCGCATAGCGGCCGCGATGGCTATCGCTGGGATGGCGAAGGCTTTTACGGCGGCGACATCAACCGCCTCTGGCTCAAGAGCGAGGGGGAAGGCGAGTTTGGCCGCGGGATCGACAGCGCAGACGTCCAGGCCCTCTATAGCCGCGCCATCGACCCCTATTTCAACCTTCAGGCCGGCGTCCGCCAGGACTTCGGCCGCGGGCCCAACCGCACCTATGCGACCGTTGGCGTCGAGGGTCTGGCTCCCGGCATGTTCGAGGTCGAAGGCGCGCTGTTCCTCTCGACCAAGGGCGACCTTCTGGGCCGGGTCGAGGGCTATTACGACCAGCGCATCACCCAGCGCCTGATCTTGCAGCCGCGCGCCGAGGTCAATTTCGCCGCGCAGGATATTCCGGAGAACGACATCGGTTCGGGGCTGGTCAACATAGAGCTCGGCGCGCGCCTGCGCTATGAGTTCAGCCGCCAGTTCGCACCCTATATCGGCGTCTCCTATCTGCGCAAAGCCGGCGACACGGCGCGGCTGTCGAGGCTTGCCGGCGAGGACGTCCATGCGACCAGCTTCGTCGCCGGCGTTCGCTTCTGGTTTTAGCATCAGGACGGCTGATGGCGGGGGCGAACAGGAGAGCGGGGCGTTACACTCATACCAAGGTCGGCCGGCGCCGAGCGAAGGAGATACGCCATGGACCATTCGTCCCACATGAACACCCGGAAGATGGGCGCCTATTGGAGCCTTGCCGTTCAGACCGTCATCAGCGGCGTCATCATGTATCTGGTGATGTTCGTCATGATCGACGGGCTCGACAGCTTCTACAACAACCTCAACATGCTCTACATGACGCTGATGATGGTCGCACCGATGGTAGTGCTGATGATCCTCGCCATGCGGCACATGTTTGCGTCGAAGGCCGCCAACATCGCGCTGATCGCCGCCTCGCTGGTCGCCTTCTTCGGCAGCTTCGCGCTTATCCGCACCCAGACCACGATCGGCGACACGGCCTTTCTGCGCTCGATGATCCCGCACCATTCCGGGGCGATCCTGATGTGCCAGGAAGCAAAGCTCAGCGATCCGGAAGTCATCCGGCTCTGCGAATCGATCAAGCGCTCGCAGCGGCAGGAAATCGACGAGATGAAGGCCATTCTCGCGCGGCGCTGAGCGGCTCGGTCGGGCTACGCCCGGATACGCGCGCCCGGCCAGGCATGTGAGCCGGCCGATGGTCGACACGAGGCGCGGGGCGGACGAGATTGCAAGCGACGTAGCGCGGCTTGCGCTGCTGTTCCTGCGACAGGCTGGCGGCCACGTCCTGACGCTGCTCGATCCTTCCGGGATCGTGCTGAGCTATAATGAAGAAGGCGAGCGTGCCGAATGCTGGCCGCTCGATCGCGTCCTGGGACAGCCCCACGACCTGTTCTACCCGCCCGACGAGATTGCGGCGGGGCGTCCAGGCGCAGACCTGGCGGCCGCCCTTCACGAGGGCACGCTGGAGCGCGAAGCGTGGCGGGTCTGCGAGAACGGCGCGGAATATCTGGCGCGCCTGACGATCACCGCACTGTTCGAAGGCGACACACATCGCGGCTTCGCCTGCATCAGCCGCGATGTCACCGACGAGGCGGCGGTCCGCGCATCGATCGAGACCCGCGAGCAGCATCTGCAATCGATTCTGGCGACGGTGCCGGATGCGATGATCATCATCGACGAGACCGGCGCCATCACGTCGTTCAGCGCAGCGGCACAACGCCTGTTCGGCTACAGCGAAGCCGAGCTCGTCGGCCGCAACGTCTCCTGCCTTATGCCCCAGCCCGATCGCGACCGTCACGACGAATATCTCGCGCATTATCTGCAGACCGGCGAGCGCCGGATCATCGGCCTCGGTCGCGTCGTGGTCGGCCAGCGCCGCGACGGCTCAACCTTCCCGATGCAGCTGTCGGTCGGCGAGGCCGGTGAAGACGGGCAGCGGTTGTTCACCGGCTTCATCCGGGATCTCACCGCCAAGGAGCAGGATGAGCTCAGCCTCAAGGAACTGCAGGCAGAGCTGGCCCATGTCTCCCGGCTGAGCGCGATGGGCACGATGGCCTCGACTCTTGCCCACGAACTCAACCAGCCGCTTGCCGCGGTCGCGCTCTATCTCGAGACGATCCGCGACATGCTCGACGAGCGGGACGACGAACCCTTCGTGTCGCTGCGGTCGGTGATGGATGATGCCGCTCAGGAAACGCTGCGGGCCGGCCATATCGTCCGGCGCCTGCGCGATTTCGTCGCCCGTGGCGAGGTCGACAAGAGCCTCCACGAGCTGCCGCAGGTCATCGCCGAGGCGAGCCAGCTCGCGCTGGTCGGCGCACGCGAGCGCGGCATCCGCAGCTTCTTTGCGGTCGATCCCGCCGCGACGCCGGTCCTCGTCGACAGGGTGCAGATCCAGCAGGTGCTGGTCAACCTGATGCGCAATGCCATCGAGGCGATGGCGGAATGTCCCGTTCGCGACCTCAAGGTGGCGACCAGGTTGCGCCCTGACGGGCTGATCGAGGTGACCGTGGAGGATACCGGCCCCGGCATCGCCGACGAGGTCCGCGAGCAGCTCTTCACGGCGTTCAACTCGACAAAGGCCGACGGCATGGGCCTCGGCCTTTCGATCTGCCGGACCATCATCGAAGCGCATGGGGGCCGTATCTGGATGGAGCGCCCCGACCGCGGCGGCGCGCGCTTTCATTTTACCTTGATCCATGCGCGGGCGGAGGAGGAACATGGGGGATAGACGCGTCATCCATCTGGTCGACGACGAGGAGAGCATCCGCAAGGCGGCGAGCTTTGCGCTCAAGACCGCGGGCTACGACGTCGTGACCTATGCCTCGGGCGTGGAGTTTCTCAAGGAGGCGAAGTCGGCGGCCGTCGGCTGCGTCATCCTTGACGTGCGCATGCCCGAGATGGACGGTCTCGAGGTTCAGGCCGCCATGGCAGCACGCGGGGTCAACATGCCGGTCATCGTCCTGACCGGCCATGGCGACGTGTCGGTTGCGGTGCAGGCCATGAAAGGCGGCGCGGTCGACTTTCTCGAGAAGCCCTTCGAGAAAGCGGCCCTGCTCGGCGCCGTCAGCCGCGCGTTCGCACGTCTCGACGATGTCGACCTTCGTACCCTGGAAACGTCCGAAGCAGGGGTGCGGGTCGCTGCACTGACGCCCCGGGAGCGGGAAGTGCTCGAAAGGCTGGCGAACGGCCTGCCCAACAAGACGATCGCCTATGACCTGGGCTGTTCATCGCGAACGGTCGAGGTCCATCGCGCGAGCCTGATGGCCAAGCTCGAGGTCCGCAATTTGTCCGAAGCCCTGCGGATCGCCTTTGCCGCGGGCATGGGCCGCAAGCCGAAGTGACTGCGACCTCTACGTAGCGACGGGACGGGGCGCGATATGCGATCGATGGTGCAATCGTCACACGGGTGTCCGCTTCTCGCAATGCCATCGGTCCGTTCCACCCAGCATGATGGCAGATACACCATCCTCGTTTCCGACGACGATCCCGGCGTGCGGCGTGGCCTCCAGCTGCTGCTGAGATCGCGCGGCTATGCTGTGTGGGGATATACCACCGGCCACGCGCTGTTGGCCGACCCGCGCGCGAAGGAAGCAGACTGCGTCATCCTCGACTATCGCATGCCCGACATCGACGGATTCGCGATGCTGCGTCACCTTCGCGAGATCGGATGGTCGGGACGCGCCATCATGATCTCAGGCTTTCACGACACGCTGCTGGCCTCGCGGGCCGCCGAGGCGGGCTTCGATCACGTTCTCGCAAAGCCTTTGATCGGCAGGGCTTTGCTCGATGCGTTGGACCGGCACCGCGCCGAGACGCTTCGAAAGCATTGAGTTATGGCGGCCTGCCCCAGCGGCCTCAGCCCGCGCGATGTGGAAAGCGGTCAGCGACGTCAAAGCCAGTGGCTGCGTTTGAACCGGATGTAGGGTCCGATGCAGACCGCAGCGATGACGCCGAGGATGACGAAATATCCCCATTGCGTCTTCAGTTCGGGCATATTCTCGAAATTCATGCCGTAGATTCCGGCAATCGCGGTAGGCACCGCGAGGATCGCGGCCCAGGCGGCAAGCTGACGCGTGATCGCACCCTGGCGCTGCTGTTCGAGCAGGTGACTCGCCTCGAACACCGAGATCAGGATGTCGCGGATGCCGGTGATGGCGCTCTCAACCCTGAGCATGTGATCGAGCAAATCACGGAAATAGGGTTTGGAGGCCTCATCAAGCCGCGGAAGCTGCAGGTTCACCAGCTTGCGACCGACCTCGAGCATGGGTCCGAGCACGCGTTGGAAGCGGACGAGCTCACGCCGCAGCGTGAAAATCCGGGTCACCTCCTCGCGGGTGAGAAAGGCTGCAAGCATGCGCTGCTCCATCTTGAGGACGTCCTCCTCGATCGCCTCGACGATCGGGAAATAGCCATCGACGATGAAGTCCAGAATGGCATGGAGCACATAGTCCGGGCCCTCGCGCAGCAGCTCGGGCGTGATTTCGAGATGCGCGCGAAGCTCGCTGTGCGAACGTGCCGAACCCTGCCGAACGGTGATCAGGAAACTCTTGCCCAGGAAAATCGCGGTGGAGCCGTAGGCGATATGATCGCCTTCAAGATGTGCCGTCCTGGCGACGATGAACAACTGGTCACCGTAGACGTCGAGCTTGGAAATCTGGTGGCCGTTGCCGGCATCTTCCACGGCAAGCGGGTGAAGGCCGTAATTTCCGGCGATGTCGGCAAGTTCTGTCTCGGTGGGCTGGGAGAGGCCGATCCACACAAAGTCATCCTTGGCGATATGCTCGCACGCCGGATCGATCAGGGTCACCGGCCGTAGCCGTTTGCCCTCGTGATAAAGAAAGGCGGCGACGACGCTCATGGCACTTTCCGGTGCCGCCACTGCGGCGGCGACCGGAAGCCGTGTGCCTGGCCCATTGAGACGCGCGCACGAGCAGACGCGCCTCATTCTTCAAGCCCAGTCGCAGGAAGAAGAAAGCGGCGCGCAGCAATTCGAGCGAGAGCTTGTAGAAAAAGCGGCGGAGCGTTGGGTTTCGCAGAAGGCCGCTCCCGTTCATGACGCGCGTGGCTGGGCGGCGCGCTGCCAAATCAAGGGCACGCAGACTGCGAAGGTCCGCGCACCCTTGATTGGCGACCGCGAGGGCTTCGTCCTCTCTTGCGATGGTACCAAGCGATTGCCCGTTTGGCGCTTCGGCAATCGTGTCGGATGGCTATACCTAAGTATCGGATAGCGGCGCTGACGACAGGGGTTGCCGGGCCCCGGTGAGGCGCATCGCACCGCGCGGAGACGAAAGCTGGAAGACGGGAAAGCTCAACTGTCGAAAGCGACCGAGCGCGCGAGCGCTTCCTGGGACTGCAGAAAGGCGAGCCGCGATTGCAGCGCCGCCTGGACAACGCCGAAAGCGTCACCCCCCAGAGTCACGCGCAGCGGCGGATGGTCGCTGGTTGCGACATCGACGATCGCTTGCGCGATCTTTTGCGGGTCGAGCGTGTAGAGCTCGTTTCCGGCGGTCTCGAACATCTTGCGGATATCGCCGGCGGGCGTATCGCGATAGGCGGCGATCTCGCTGGCGAATTGCAGGTTGTGGCTGAAGCTGGTGCGCGCGCCACCCGGCTCGATCAGCGTCACGAACAGGTTGAAGGGTTCAAGCTCCTGGCGGAGGCATTCGCTGAAGCCCTCCAGGCCCCATTTGGCCGCATGATAGAGACTGCTCGTCGGAAGCGAGCCCTGACCGCTGGCGCTGGAGATCTGGATGATCCGGCCGCTCCCGCGCAGGCGCATCGCGGGGACAAAGGCGCGGGTGATGTGGATGGGCGCCATGAGATTGAGCGCGATCTGGCCTTCGACCTCGGCGTCCGACATCTCTTCGGTGGCGCCGATCACGCCGCCGCCGGCGTTGTTGACCAGAATATCGACGGGTCGACGCGCCTGCGCCCGGGCCACGACCGCAGCAATATCGTCCTTGACCGTGACGTTCCTTCTCACGATCTGGCTTTTGAGCCATTCGAGCATGGAATCTTTTGCGATCATGGGCGTCGTCGTCGCTCTCGGCAGCATCGTCTACCGGGCCAGCATCCGCC
>NZ_JBGMOE010000116.1:0-1423 GCF_041424195.1 Tardiphaga sp.
CACTGCGTCTCGGGATCATCCCCTTCGACACCATTCCCCTTCCCCCTCATCTCTCTGGATCGGCGTTGGCCTCCTGATCTGTTGGTCGCCTCGTGGCGCGCTCTGTCGGTTGGAGCCGAGTTTTTCGCCGCTTGATGCCTGTCGCTGTGTGTTGGGTGAGAGAACCGCGGAGCAAAAAAATGCCCCGCCGGGCTCGAAGCCTGACGGGGCGTATTTTTCAGTGTTCTTGCGTGGCTGGTGCGTTTCTGTTGACCGATAGCAATAGAGACAGATTGGCGCGGTTTTTCAGCTTCCGACGCTTTTATCCAGGCCTTGATCGCGTTTCATGCTGACCCATTCGGTGTAACCGTCGAAAGTTTGGTTGGTAGCGATCTCCGCGCGCCATGCGGCGTGCGGGAAGTCTGATTGGCTGATCAGGGCATCGTGCTGGGGATTCATTCGTTGGTCGTAGGCGATCGACCTGCGGCGCTCGGCGTCGTCGAATTCGTCAATCAGGTAGCCGGTGACGGCTTGACCAGCTTCTTCATGTTCGAGCCAGGTGGGCAGGCCGATGTTTTCGGCCAAGGCCTCGTCTTCGCCGGCACCGCCATGATAGCGGTTGCTGATCGGGTGGTTGCGGGCAAGATAGTCGTCAGCGGCGAGCATGGCTGCTTTGTGGTCATCTGCCTCGACCGCGACTTTTACGCGCACGACGTCATATCGGTGGACAAAATAACGGGGCATTGGGCCTATCCTCTTGGTGCTGCGGATTTGGTGGCTTGGGGAGATCGCTATGCGATCAGCCTGAAGCGGCTATCTGCCAGCGTTTCGGGAATTCGCTCTCCGCGAGCGCGCATGTTCTCGATCCTGTCTGTGAGCCGGTTGTAGCTTGCCGCCAGGAAGGCTGTGACCACTTTCCCGTTCCACAATGTGTCGCCTGCAGAGAGGTACTGCGGCGGGGAAAGGTGTGCTGCTGCCCTATCACACAAGTCTGCGAGGTCAGTCTTGCGCTTGGCCTCTTGCCGGAGTTCTTCGGCATAGGCGCTGAGTGAGCTTGCCGGACTTTTGCCGGGTGAGAGTCGAATGTCGGTCCTACGACCGTTCTCCTCGATGACGGCGTAGGCGTATTGGCCGACCAGTGTGGTTATGTTCACGGGTTTATCCTCTTAAGGGTCCAATTTGGTTGGTGAATATTGGATGTGGTTCACCACATTTTCACATGCACGCCAGCGCAGATCAGTTCGGCATTCGTGCATTCGCCATGCGCGAAAAAAGGCGGCCCGCGTGGAACGGGCCGCCTTCTGATTGCGCTTGTGGCAGGTCAGCCGGTGAAGGCGTCGCCGGCAGCGAAATCTTCGCTGCGCGGAGCGAAGCCATCGTCGCTGGCGCTGGTCATGCCGTCATCGAAGGGGTTGGCGGCGCGCGCCTTGGGTCGCGACCAGGC
>NZ_JBGMOE010000117.1:0-8522 GCF_041424195.1 Tardiphaga sp.
GCCGTCAGGCAGAAAATCCACTTAACCCGCTGTGCAGTTTTGCCAGGCCACCTCTGGGTGCCTTCGGATCCTTGCTCGTGACGAAGAGACCGCCCATCCCGGTGTTGTGCCCTGGCATGATAGGAGCCGCCAAGCGAGTGAAGCGGCCAGCACAATGATCCTCAAACCCCATGTCGGTACCATCATCGCCTTGGGGTCGCCACAAACCACCAGGCTCCGATAGCTGCGGTGGGTAGCACGGATACGAGAAACAGGATGACCGGCCGCCAGCGTATGTCGCGACGACCACGCCCTCATCCCGACACATGGCAGCAACTTTCCACGCGGTCTGCTTCGTTTGTGGGGCAGCCCTACTGTGCTCCGGCACGTCCCCATTGTCGCCACGATCCCTAATTATCCTGTACCGACATGACGATTATCAGACGGGCGGAATTTCCCACCGACGGCCCAGCGGTGCTAGAAATATGGCGAGAGTTCATCGCCAACTCTCCGGTCAATCTCGATTACCAGAACAACGAGGTCGAGTTCGCGACCTTCACCGAGAAGTATGCTGCACCTAAGGGTTGCGTCTTACTTGCAGATGCAGATGGCGTGATTGAGGGGTGCGTTGCCATGCGCCAGGTCACACTGGCTATATGTGAGATGAAGCGGTTGTATGTCCGTCCAGATGCGCGCGGCAAACGCGTTGGCCGTGTACTGGCGGAGAGGCTGATCGCGGAAGCCCGTGTCGCCGGCTATCGCGAAATGCGACTTGATGTGCAGGCGAAGTTCCTACCCGCCCGCAAACTATATGCGGACCTCGGCTTCGTTTCGGCTGAACCCATCTCGTTCAACCCGGTCGCGGGAGCGTCGTTTCTCGGCCTCCACCTCTGACCGACAAATCGGCGAGCTTTCCAATCCACCATCCCTTGTGAGACATAGCAGCGCGAGCCGCTGATTTGTCCTTGTGCGTCCGTCTCACCGACCGCGCCCTCCCGGGCCTCAGTCTCACGTAATGTGCGCCGGAAAAGCCGCGTCAGTGCGTGCAGCAACGCGCGGTCGCGTGCGCCAAGGAGATCGCGTCGCCTTGAGCAGCAACGCCCGCGAGACGCCGCCAACGGACGCATCGAGATCGGATACGTCGCCATTATAGCGAATGCCCCCGATCCTGCCGCTGGCGCGTGCCGAGCAAGCTTACGCGCCGCTTTGTGCTCGAGGCGGACGCGCCCTCTCGGTAGCGTCGATTGCGGAGGGAGTGGCGGCCAAGGGAAATTTTGGTCATGGCGCTCAAATCTGCGGAGCGGCGAAGCTCGCTGAACCGCGCAGCGACCGGCCGATCAATGGACATAGAACTCGACCGGCACCGAAAGCTCGATTTCGTCAGGCCGATCGGCCGGTATCTTCGGCAGCGGATCGGCGCGCCGGAGCGTCTCGAGCGCGGCCTGATCGAGCGCCGGGAAGCCGGAACTCCGCACCAGCGACGAGGTGAGCACATGGCCGTCGCGGTTGATGCGGAAGCGGATGTAGACGACGCCCTGCTGGCGGGCGCTGCGCGCACCGCCCGGATAGCGCCGGAACTTCTCCAACCGCGCCAGCACGCGCCCCTCCCAGGTATCGGGCGCATTGCTCGATACCTGCGGCGCGGGCGGGGCCGATGCCGTCTTGGGCGCGGCCGTGTCGGGCTGCGGCGGCGCGGGATCGGCGGGCTTCACCGTCGGCGAGGGTGGCGGCGTCGAGATCGCCGGCAGCGGCAGGAGGGTATGTTCGACCGGCTCGACCCTTGGCGGCGTCGGCAGGCTTTCGTGCTTCTCGACGGGCTTGGGGGCTTGCTTGGGCTTGGGCGGTGTCTCGGGCGGGGAGGCGAGCGGCAGCAGCGTCACGACCAGCGGGGCCGAGGGCTTGGGCAGCGGCGTGCTGACCTCGAACGACAGGAACAGCCCCACCGCCATCAGCGCATAGACGAAGCTGGTGCCGACGAAGGCGAGCACGCGCCGCCCCGGCGGCGGTGTATAGCCGTAGCGCTCGATCGAAATCGGCAGGACGACCGGGGCATTGATCGCGTGCTCCGCCGTTTTATGGCCGACAAGGGGAAAAGGCGACGACATTACTCTACCAACGATATGTCAGCGTTCCCACGACCCGTCGCGTCTCGCCCGCACCACAACCATAAGCATCGCAGTTGCTGCCGAAATAATATTTGTTCGTCAGGTTGCGCGCATTGATAGCGAGCCGCCAAAGCCCGAAGTCGTAGCCGATCATGGCATCGAACAGCGTGTAGCCTGGCACCTTGACGGGCGCGCTTTCGCCATAGCCGCGCGTCGATCCCGTGTAACGCGCACCGGCCCCCAACTTCAGGCCAATGGCGAAACGATAATCCGCCCACAGCGATAGTTGATGCTCGGGAACGGCCTGCATCTGCTTGCCGATCTCGCTGGGCCGGCTGCTGCTGGTGACGTCCGCCTTAGGCGTCCAGCTATAGGCTGCGGTGACGTTCATGTCGGGGATCGGCTGCACCAACGCCTCGAATTCGATACCCCTCACCCGAACTTCCCCTGTCTGGCGGGGCTGGAAGCTGGTGTCGAAGCTCACGAAATTCTGCCTGCGCACCTCGAAGAGGGCAATGGAGTAGCTGTCCTTGCGGCCAGGCGGCTGATAGCGCAGGCCCCCTTCGAACTGTTGGCCGGTCTCGGGACTGAACGGTTTGGAGGTATCGGGGTTGATCGTCGTGATCGGCGAAAAGGATTCCGAATAGCTCACATAAGGCGCAAAGCCGGACGGCGACAGGTAGACGATACCGGCGCGGCCGCTGAATTTGCCATCCTTTTGACGGGATATCGACGCGGCGAGATGGTCGTTGGTCCGCACGCTCGCCCAGTCGTAACGACCGCCGAGCGTGACGATCCAGCGCTCGTCGAGCTTGGACTGTACCTGCCCATAAAGACCGGTCTGCGTCAGCGTCGTCACAGAGTCGATATAGGGATCTGCCGTAGCGACGCTTTGCCCGTAGACCGGCGCATAAATGTCGAGGCTGGGAGCGGCTCCAAAGAATGTCGCCACATCAAAACGGCCGCGCTGATAATCAAGCCCGAACAGGAATGTGTTACGCCAACGGCCCGATCCGAGCTTTGCCTCGACCTGATTGTCGATCGTGAAGCTGGCATCCTTCTCGTAGCTGCCGAAGGCCTAGCGATCGAGAATACGGTAGTTTGCGGCGCTTGCGGGATCGGCTTCGTCAACCGTTAAAAAGCTCGTGCCGTAGACCTGGCGAAAATCCGACTTGAGCTCACCGTATCGAGCGTTCTGACGGATCGTCCATGTCTCACCGAAGCGATGCTCGAAGAGGTAGCCGAGCGTCCATTGATCCTGATTGAAGCGGTCGAAATCCGGCTCGCCGGTGAAAGTCGAAGGACGGATAGGGCCATTGGGATTGGGAAGGAGCGTGCCGGCAAGCGGCAGGAACACCGATGATGTTCCGCTCCGCAGCCGTTGAAAATGTCCCAGCACAGTCAGCGACGTGTTTCCTGATGGCCGCCAAGTAACAGCGGGCGCTATATAAATCCGGTTGTCGGATACGTGATCGACCTGCGTGTCGCTATCGAGGGCGAGGCCAGTCAGACGATAGCTCCAACGATCGTCGTTGCCGATCGGACCACCGAAGTCACTCGCGATCTGGTAGCGCGAGAAATTGCCGATCTGGGCTTGTATCTCATGCAATGGCTCGGAGAGCGGACGTTTGCTCACGACGTTGATGACGCCGCCTGGCCCGTTCTGCCCATATAGGACCGAGGCTGGACCGCGCAGCAATTCGACACGCTCGGCTCCGTAGGTTTCCGTCCGCCAGACCGCATAATTGGCGCTGTTGCGAAGCTGAAGCCCATCGAGGTAGAAACCGGGCGAGTAGGCATCAAAGCCGCGCAGCATCACCCAGTCGTAACGAGTATCATATCCGTTGATCGCCTTGATGCCCGGTGTGTAGGCCAGGGCATCGCCAATCCGGTTGGCGCCAATGGCTTCGATACGATCGGCGGATACAACCGAGACAGATTGGGGCGTTTCAATAATTGGGGTGTCGGTCTTGGTTGCCGTTGCACTACGCCGCGCGATATAACCGTCCACCGGACCTGTGCCCGTTTCCTCGATGCCAGCATATCGTCCTGAATGTACCGAACCTGTCGCTCTCCCGTCACCCTCCACGCGCACTGGGCCGAGTTGCACCGTGCCGGCATCGGCCAAGGGCGCAGGCTCGAGCCGCACCGCCGTAGGCGCAGTGAAGCGATAGGTGAGGCCAGTGCCGCTCAGCAGCCGCGACAGTGCCTCGCCGGGGCCGAACGCACCGTTGACCGCCCCGCTGGTCCGGCCCGCGACATCCGCGCTCTCATAGCCGACCTGCACGCCCGACTCCTGCATATACTCTTGGAGTGCCGCTTCCAGCGGTTGTGCCGGGATCGCGAAGCTGTGGCTCGCGCTCGCTGCATTCGATCGAGCGGACTGCGCCCACGCCGAGGCCGGCAGGACGAGGCTGAGCGCGCTCGCCACGCAGAATAGGCGGCGCGAGAAAGCGGAGCGGTTGGTTCGCAGTGCAAGCAGCATTCGGTAATCCCCCGATCGGTCACAAAACCCACCGAAGGCGGGCACTCTTGCCTATGCGACGCAATCGCAAATCGCTTTGGGCATCTCTATGACTGTTCTCGAATGCCCTTACCCAAAGGGAGCCCGAAAATTTTTTAGGAGGCGGGTTTGGCTTGCACGATCAGGATGCCGCTGGGCAGCGTACGGACACGCAGCTCACGCATCGCTGCGATCGTCGCCAGCGCGTCATCGGGCCGGTCGGTGCGGTAGACGCCGCTCACCGGCTGTGCCGCATCGAGATCACCGAAAGTGAAGATCGGCGCCGAGCGATAGCGGCCGATCTCGGCGATGGCACGAGACAGCGGCATGTCGCGCAGCAGCAGCGCGCCCGATCGCCACGCCGCAATGCTGGCGCTGTCCGTCGTGGCAAGTTGTTCGGCCGGGCCTCCCGACCGATACCGCACGCGCGCTCCGGCCTTAAGGGTGACGCCTTCGCCGCGTCCTTCCGGCGCTGAAACGCGCACCACGCCTTCGCTTACGCCAACGTCCACGCCGTCGTCATCCCGCTCGACGGCGAACGCCGTGCCGATATCCTGGGTGACACCGCCCTGCGCCGCCACCCGGAACGGCCGCGCGGCGTCATGCTTCACGTCGAACCAGGCCCGCCCACGCAGCAGCTCGATCCGCCGTTCGTTTCCATCATAGGCGAGCGCTATCGCGGAATCGGTATCGAGCACGACGCGCGAGCCATCGGGAAGCGCGGCGGTCTGGCGCTCGCCGGTTCCGGTCCGATAGTCCGAGCGCATCAGCAGATAGAGGTGAGGCCCTGCAACCATCATCAGCAGTGACGCGGCAATGGCACCGCCGATCGCCTGTTGGAGATGCCGGCGAGCCCAGCTTGCCCTCTTGCCCTTTTGCCCATCGCCGGTCGAAGTCTCGCCGAAGGCCGGCGCGATCACAGCAATATCCTGCCATAGTGCGCGTTCCCGCTCGAAGGCCCGGGCATTTTCCCCGTCATCTGCGAGCCAGGCGCGCAGCGCCGCCAGCTCCGCCGATGTGATGTCGCCCGAACCGAGCCGCGCAATCCAATCGCGGGCCTGATCGACCTTATAGGCATCGAAGCCATGTCGCTCTGAGGGTATATCGGTCATCGCGCCTTCGCAGGTAGGACGGAGGGCATAGCACGCGCTCCGGCATCCCTATGACTGTTCTCGATAGTGCTTACCCAAGGCAGCGTCGCAAAGAATATCACTCCGATGGCTCATTCCCGTCTCGGGCACGACCGAGAGCGATGAGCGCTCTCCGGATGTGGTTCTCGATGCTCGTGGTCGTAAGCCCCACCCTCGTCGCGATCTCGCGCTGGGTCAGGCCCTCGATCCGGTTCATGCGGAAGATCGAGCGCGTCGGCTCGGGTAAAGTCTCCGCGGCCGCCTCGACCCTGCGCAGGGTGTGAAGCGAATCGACGATGCGATCAGGCTGTAGGGAAGGATCGGAACCCCACAGCAGGTCTTGCGCCGCGGCATGGACATCCTCGCGTCGCTGATCGCTGCGGGCGTGATCGACGGCTAGGTTGGTCGCGAGCCGGTAGAGATAAGCCCGCTTGTGTATGATCGGCGGATCGTCCTCGACCCGCTGGATACGCAGCCATAGCGATTGCGTCACGTCCTCGGCCGCCGGTGCGGTGCCAACGATCCGCTGCGCCAGTCGAAGCAACGACGGGCGTTCGTTCAGCAGCAGGCGCGTCAAGGCAACAGCGTTCGTCGGCATAGCCCGACCATGTTAGCGCAGATTGCGAACGACTCGCAACAAAGACTGTTCTGCCTGGGAGAATTGCCGATGGAGCGCTCTCGCGATGCGTGTCGCCGCGCTCTGCCGATCTAGCGGTCCTCAAACCTTCTCGCCATTCGCGCGCTAGCTCCACTTTTCGCCGCAAGTTTGGCGCCGTAGCGCATCACTGTCTTGGGATCGCGCCAGCGGTAGGCCTGCATGATCGCCGGCAGGCTCTCGCCGGCCGCGAAATTGTCCTGCGCCACGCCCACCCGGATCGAATGGCTCGAAATTGCCGCGACCCAGCGTTCGAGCTCCGCCTCGCTCATCGCCCCCAGCAGCTTCTTGTCGAACGCCTGGCGCAGCAGCCGCTTGTAGATCAGCGTGACCGTGCCGGGGTTCAGCGGCCCCGCCCCCACCCCGCGGATCGACCCGTCGAAATAGGTCTCCACCCGCCGGAACAGCGGCCCGCGGTCGATACCGGCCTTGTCGCGCCACTCCGCGATCGCGCGCATGGCCATGGGCGAGAGATAGGCCAGGGCCCCCTGCCCTTCCTGGTCGGTCTTGCTGCGATCGATGTCGACGACGCCGGCGCCGTCGACATCCGCACCGTCGATATGCTCGACCCGCATCGCGGCGAGCTCGGAGCGCCGGCAGCCGGTGTCGTAATTGACGAGCAGCAGCGCGCGGTCGCGCGCGCCCAGCAGATCGCGGCGGGTCGCCTTGAGCAGCACCGCCAGCGAGACGCCGCTGGCGGGCGCATCGAGGTCCGACACATCGCCCTTGTAGCGAATGCCCCGTGCCTGGCGCTGGCGCGTGCCGAGCAGCTTGCGGGCGGCCTTGTGCTCGAGACGGACCAGCGGCGCCGCGGTGGGGTCATCGAGCCCGGCCATGCGATAGGCCCAACCGATGTTGACGAGATAGCGCGCGATCGTCGCGGCCGCGCGCTGCGACGTCGCCCTCCCTGCCTCTCCATGATCCTGTCCCGAGAGCGCACGGATGTACCCCGCCACCGTCTCGGCATTGGCCTCCCCTGCCCGCACCCGTGCGCGCCGGCACCAGCCATCCCAGAGCTTGAGGTCCGACAGGAAGGCGCGCACCGTGTTCGCCGACCACGCGCGGGCGGCCGCCTCGATCAGCGCGGGATCGACGGCGGGCTTGCCGATCGCCAGCGCGCGTACCTCGCCGACGACATCGTCGATCCGCGCCGACGGCGGGGCTTGCGCACGGGAGAGAGCCGTTTTCGCCATGGCCGTCAGTCTGACCAAACCGGCTCGGTGGAATTTGCAGAAACTTCAAGTTGGACCTTCTCCCAAGACCGCCGGTTTCGGCCCGCTGAGGATGCAGCCCGCGCGGCCAGACTCACCACGGCCGGCTTGCTTTGTGAAGTATCAGGTCCGTAGCCGCGAAATCCTTGCCCGTGCAGAGCAACGGCTCGCCCCGCTCCTTGACCACCGCATAGACCATGAGATCGAGCAGGTTCAGCGGACCGCCATTGCCGTTACCCGAGCCGTAACGCGGCTCAGCCTTGATGGCGATCTGTGCATGATCCGCAGTGAAAGCCAGCGTCGCACAGCCACCGCGCTCGAAACTCGCGAGCATTTCCGCGGCTTTCTCCCGCAAGCCGAAGCGCTGGTTGCCGGCCACGCGCAGGAACTCCACGCGGGCGGGCGCGGGTATTCCGCCTCGCTCCGCAATGATCGCACCCAACAAGGCATCCCTGCCCTCCTCATTGGTCAGCACCGCGATCAACGCCGACGTGTCGATAATCATCGGGGCAAGCCATCCTCATCCCACATTTCGGCATCGATTTCGGCCATCGTCGGATAGTTGCGCTTGGGCACGCCTGCGAGAATGGCCTCGACTTCCGCGCGAAAGCCTTCACCGTCAACAGCAGGTGGAAGGGGCATGCGGTCGAGCGCCTCCTCGATGATCTCGACTTGGCTGCGCCCGTCGCGCGCTAGAAGTTCGAGGCGCTGGAGCGCATGGTCGGACCGAATGGTGATTGCGCGCTGCTTGCGGCGCGGCGGTTGATGTGCGGCGGTGGCCACAACGTCCTCCTTGGCTTCGGATCTGCTCTATCTTCGATATAGCAAATGTGCTGCTACAGTGCAAGCACGCTGACTGGGTCGCGATAACATCCCATTATCGCGATGTGACGCGCCATAATTAACGTCGCTGGCGCAAATCGCTGAGCAGTTCCTGTG
>NZ_JBGMOE010000118.1:0-8497 GCF_041424195.1 Tardiphaga sp.
GTTCTCATTATGTCCGCCAAATCGTTGTCTGGCGCACAAACCTTGAGGTGACGCCTACATCTTGAGGCCGCGCAGCATGACCACGACGGCGGCGCTGGCGGGATCATGACGCACGGGCGGCCTCCTGCTGCGCAGCGCGTCATAGCGCTCGACGTTCGCCTTGGGTTCACGCCGCAGGGTCAGGGCCTGCGGAGCGTCGATCTTCGGTGGCGTGCCGGCCTTGCCGTCGGTCAGCCGGTGCAGGATGTTGAGGACGTGGGTCTTGGTCGGCACGCCGGCTTCCAGCGCGAGCTCGACCGCGCAGAGGACGGCCTGTTCGTTGTGCTGGAGGACGAGGGCGAGGATCTCGACCATCTCCCGGTCGCCTCCCGGGCGCTTGAGCAGGGACGCCTGCAGCTGCCGGAAGGCATCGGGCATCTCCAGGAAGGGGGCTCCGTTGCGCAGGGCTCCCGGCTTGCGCTGGATCACCGCCAGGTAGTGACGCCAGTCATAGACCGTCCGCCCGGGCAGATGATGGGACCTCTCGATGATCCGCTCATGCTCGCACAGGACCCGGCCCTCGGCCGCCACGACGATCCGGTCCGGATAGACCCGCAGGCTGACCGGGCGGTTGACGATCAGAACATGGGTCAAATCTCAGTGGAAATTACGGCCTCTCCCGGGTCACTTCTCAGTGGCAATCAACAATCGACCACAGCGCTTCAGCCTGTGGCAAACTTTGTGCAGGCGCACAAAAATGCTTTCGAGCGTGCAACAGGAATGTCACACTACAAGTGCGAATCACACCGCTTCATCGAAGGAGGCGGAGCATATGGGGTAGCGGCATGATCAGGAAGACGCCTTGTTGCGGCGCAGTGCAACGGCGCTTTGTAGTGTTCGGCGATGCATAGGACGGCACGGGCCAAATCGGACGCGCTGATCGAAAAGATGATTGGTTGCGGGAAATCCCTCGCGCATTCCGAATGCGCCTTGTTCTATTGGTTCGACGATTCGGGTCGGATCGGGGATTGGGTTGCCTCCGGTTTGCCGCAAAGCTTTATGGACAGCTACCGGAACCTATATGAGGATATCGATCCTCTCAGCCCGCATGAAATGCTCAGGCAACGAACCACCGTGGCGCTTTTTCATGACATGATCATGACGAAGCAGCGAGTGGACGAACGCTGGCTCGGCCATCTGGCGCAGTCGAACATCGCTGACGAACTAGAGATGGTCTTCTGGAAGGATGACATGCCGGTGGCGGGATTGGGGTTGTTCCGAACCGGGGACGAGCCGAACTACACGTCCGACATGCTCGACTGGGAAGCGATCCGAAGCTTCTTTGAGCAATCGATCCATTCGCATCACAGTGTCAAGCAACGGGCGCTCGATCGCTTCCTGAAGCTGACCTGTAACTGTTCGGCGCGCGAAATGGATGTCATCATGATGATGCTGACCGGTGCTTCCAACTGCGAAATCGCGGAGGCTCTGCACATCGGTCTGGCCACCGTGAAGACCCATGTGCTGAGTATTTTCGACAAGTTGGGCGTCAGTTCGCGCAATGCCGTGATTTCGCTCGCGCATGACGTTTACTCTTCGTGAGGCGTCTTCCCCACAAGCCGGCAGGGGGCAATCGCAACGGTCCGAGTTGACCTTGCCGATCCGCCCTGCGTTCAACCAGGTTCGGCGAGCAGCGCGTATCGTTCCGGCTGCCGGGTCCGCATGGCAAGGGCGATGATACAACCCAGCATGAAGGCCGATATGATGAAGGCGACGATGCCGAGTGCTGCGAGTTGGGCATTGGTCCCGCCGATCAGGTCCGGCAGGTTGTCGACCGCGATATAGACGCAGAACATCAGGCCGATGAAACCAAGGCCAGGCGCCACAAGCGTGCGCCAGAGTCCGGCGTTCCCGCCTTCCCGTCGGAAGAACAGGATAACCGCCAGAGATGTCAGCGCGACGATACACATGTAGCCCAGGGTTCCTGCGGTCGCGCCCCAGGCATAGATCTGCATCGTCGGCGATAGACCGAGCGCGCCCAGACCAAACAGCGCGGCGAAGGAAGTGATCGACTGCGCCATTGACGATATGTGGGGGGATCCATGCCCCCGATGGACCGCCGAGATGGCCGGGTGCAGGATGCCGTTGCGCGACAGCACATGCTGATACCGCACGATGATGTTGTGAAGCGACAGGATGCACGCAAACAGGCTGGTTACGACGAGCACCTCCATGAGGTTCGTCGCGACATGGCCGAGAAAGGCACGGGAAAGATCGATATAGAGCGCCTCACCGCCGTTCGTTGCGGTCGTGCGGATGTCGTCGAAACCGATGCCCACCACTTCGCACCACATCGAAACCATGTAGAATTTGCCGACGATGATGACCGACAGAAAAGTCGCGCGGGGAATGGTGCGATCGGGATCGACCGCTTCCTCCCGATAAACCACGGTCGATTCGAAGCCGACGAAGCTATAGACCGCGAACAGGATGCCAAGGCCCGGCGAACCGGACAGGATGGTTTCCAGGCGAACAGGCACGCTCGTGATCATCCCCGCGGGGTTGGTGATGAAGATTGCGCCATTCAATACCAATACAATCGCGATCTCCATAATCAGGGCGACGCCGAGAAATTTCGAGCTCAATTCCAGATCGCGGTAGCCGAAGAACGCGACCAGGCCGACGACGGCGGCCGATAAGACCATCCAGTTGATGCTGATTCCGGTATGCTCCGCCAGAAAACTGGCCAGCGCCGCGCCGAGATAAGCCTCAAGACCGATCAGGATGCACGAATAGGACATCAGTGCCAAGGTCGCCGATCCCAAGCCCATGCACCGACCCATGCCCTTCTGGATATAGGCGTAGAATGCCCCGGCATTGGTGATGTAGGGCGACATCGCGACGAAGCCGACCGTAAAGACCAGCATGATGAGCGTTGCGATCCCGGCGTCGACCGGGGCGGCGGCGCCATTGCCCATGCCGATGATCAGCGGCGAACTGGCCACCATCACGGTAAGCGGCGCCGCGGTGGCTACCACCATCAGCACGATGGACGCGACGCCGAGATTGCCCTTGAGCTTCTTTTCGTCCGTTTCCCGATCCCGATATGTCACGCGCCAAACCCCCGAATATTCTCCCTTGATCCTCCTGCCCATTGTCTTATCCGGCAAAGCGGAGCGGTCATTACCGGACTTCGGCTCGCCTTATGGATTCGCGAACGCATGCCAATCGCCAGCGTCGTCGTGCACCGATGATTGTGCCAACCGACGCAGAAACGCACAGGTCGCTGTAACGGCCTTCGTGCGAATTTACGCAGCCACCACGCAGATTTGCGGAAAAGGTGCTGCGGCGCAGCGCTTGAGCTTCCGGTCAGATACGCAAGACGAAACATGTACCACCCCATGATGTGCAACGCGCCGCCGAATGCAAAAGGCGGGCGTCATCGTCGGGACGCGACCGATCGCGTCCGATTCAACATCTTGTTCCTGTGGTCCTGCGAGCGATCTTTTGTCGTCTTCTATCGATCCGCGCCTCGTCCCGGTAAGCTATCACGTGCTTCGGTGCCTGGGCCTGCTGAATAAGGCTTGATCGATTAGCCGCGCAACAATGCGCGATGCGCCAACTTTGAGCAATCATTCTTTGGGTGGAGGCGTGAACCGCTCATGTTCCTCCCGTTTCTAAATGCTGCTTGATCCACCGATAGGCTGATTGCACGGCGATTACCCGACCATAGGCTTGATAACGTTCCGACACACAAACGGAGTTAGCAATGTCACTCATCCATTTCCCTGCTGATGCGCCGATCGACGAAGTCGCAGGTTGCGTCAGGGAGAATGGCTATGCGATTGTCGATCGCCTTGCCAGTAACGAGACCATGGACCAAATCGAGCGCGATCTGGAGCCCTATACCCGTACCATCGGCTATGGCACCGATTCATTTCTCGGCAAGCTCACCAAGCGTACCGGTGGTCTGATCGCACGCTCTCCGAAGGTCCGGGAACTCATCATGGACGATCTCGTTCTCGGGACGACCGGTCAGATTCTGTCGCACACCACGACGTTTCAGTTGCACCTGACGCAGGTGGTCGAACTGCATCCAGGCTCGCCCGCGCAGAAAATCCATCAGGACGAACTGGTCTGGGACATGTACCCGTTTCCGCCGGAATATGACGTCCAGTGCAACACACTCTGGGCGATGACCGATTACACCGAAGAAATGGGCGCGACCCGCATCGTCCCCGGCAGCCAGCGACTGGGCCGCGGGGCCAAATTTACGATTGAGGACACCCTGCCGGCAGTCATGGATCGCGGTTCCGTGCTGATCTACACCGGTAAGATCTACCATGGTTCGGGCGAGAACAAGTCCGACAAGATCCGCAAGGCGCTTAACCTGACCTATAGTGTCGGCTGGGTCCGGCAGGAAGAAAACCAGTATCTTGCCTGCCCACAGGATCTTGCGCGCACCCTGCCCGACGACCTGCTCAAGCTGATGGGCTATCAATGTGGCTGCTTCGCGCTCGGCTATGTGCGTGACTTTGAAGACCCTCTCGCAATCCTCAAGGATACTGGCGACCGCACGATCGTGGGCTTTTCCGAGATCACGAACACCGCCGAAGGTGCGGAATTCCTGCTCGAGGGCATCGAAACCTTCAAAAACTGATTCATCAGGGAGCATGCGATGAAGTTCTGCCCCAAGCCTACCGACTATCTGGAAGATGACGTCTATGATGCGGTCGGCTTTTCTCCCGCGGTCCTCGACGGCGACACGCTGTATATTTCAGGTGTTGCGCCGCTTAAGGGTGGGCTGGAAACGCTCGACTTGGTCGGCATCGACATGCAGAGCCAGTTATCAGCGATCCTCGACGTTCTGGGCCGCATTCTTGCGGGCGAGGGCATGGCTGCAGCCAACATCCTCAGTTGGACCATGTATACGTCCGACATGGCCGCGCTGGACGCAGCCATCCCCGGGATTCTGCTGCCGTGGCTGGGCGGGCACAAACCCTCCTGCACGATCATAGGCTGCAGCCAGTTGTTCCATCCCGACCAGAAGCTCGAAATCTCCGTCATCGCCAAACGATGAGGCGGGATTTGCCGCGATTGCTCGGGCGCCCGCATAAAAGCCGGTGGTGGCCGCAGCGCCACCACCCGATGCTCGGATATTTCGGCGCATGACATCTGCCGCACACCGGCCAGCCTATGGGCTTAAAACGTGCACTCTCAATAACAAATGACTGTATCTGGGCAGCGTCAAAACAGTACGGCAGTTAGAATAAATAATAACTGGAGAGGAACGAGATAAAAATATAGAAAAAGGGGAAAATTTATGAGGGAAATAGCAAAAGGTGCAACGACGCTGGGCGGCAGTTTAGTCCTGGCGCTGAGCTTGGTGCACCCGGCATTCGCACAGGCAGGTGACGGTGACCAGATCGTCGTGACCGCGGCGAAGCGGACCGAGAACATGCAATCCGTTCCTATTTCCGTGTCCGCCATTGGTGGGGACATGCTGACCAAGGCGCGGATCACCAGCGTCGATAGCCTGGTGACGAAAGTGGCCAATCTTCAGCTTTCGGCGGTCGTCGGCGAAAATACGCCGATCTTCTCGCTGCGTGGCGTGTCGATGTCGGACTACAGCCTCAATCAGTCGAGCCCGGTCGCAACCTATTATGACGAGGTCTACAAAGGCAATTTCGCCTTCCTCGGCGTGGCCATGTACGATCTGGAACGGGTGGAGGTATTGCGCGGGCCGCAGGGCACGCTCTATGGCAAAAACACCACGGGTGGCGCGGTCAATATCATCAGCCGCGAAGCCAAGCTGGGCGAGACCAGCGGCTATCTGAACCTGACCTATGGCAATTATGACCGGGTGGAGGCGAACGGCGCCGTTAACCTGCCGCTTGGCGACAAGGCGGCGCTGCGCGTGGCCGGCACTTTCGCACGCGCGCATGGCTGGTTCGAGAATGTGGCCCCGGGCATGCCGGACCTCGCCAGCACCCGCGAATATGCGTTTCGCGGAACGCTCAGGGCAGAACCGACAGACGGGCTGACGTTCGTGCTGCGGGCATCGACCAGCTTCCAGAACCCGCAAAATTATGGCGTCTACGCCCAGCCCATCGCGATCAACCGCCCCGACCTTTCGACGCGCCAGATCGCGTCCGATGTCCCCGACCGGCGTCGCGCCCGCACCACATCGGTGGCGTGGACGATCAGCCTCGATCTGTCAGACAGTTTCGCGCTAACCAGCATTACCTCGTACGACAGCGGCAGTCTCTACTTCAAGGAGGACACCGACGGCACGGCGGCGAAGACGCTGGAAATCCCCTATTACGACAAGGCCAGCCAGTTTGCGCAGGATCTGAGGCTGACCAGTAACACCGGCGGCCCCTTCGATTTCATCCTCGGCGCCTATTTCAACCGGGAGAAAGTGTACAATCGCACCTCTTTCGAAATCGGCACCGATGTCGATGTCAATGGGGACGGCGTGGTCGATGCGCAGGATTGCGCGGATGGCCTGCCGGTCGCGTGCAAAACGCAGAACCAGTTCACCCAGATCAAGAAGAGCCTGGCGCTCTATTCCGATCTCAAATACAAGCTGAGCGACGCTGTTACGTTGCGCGGCGGCCTGCGCTATACCCATGATAGCGGAAGCCAGAACGACTTCATCTCGCAGGCCTTGGGCGTCGATGACAGTCTCGTGGCGACGCTGATCCCGCTCACCGACCTTCAGTTCAAGAAGAATAATATTTCGGGCAAGATCGGCATTGACTACAAGCTCGCCGACGGCAACCTCATCTATGCCAGCTACAGTCGTGGTTACCGTGCGCCCAGTTTCAACGCGCAGGCATTCTTCGATCCTTCCGAACTGTCCGTGGCCAAGGCTGAACAGGTCGCCTCCTATGAAGTCGGCGTGAAGACGCAGTTCTGGGATCGACGCATCACGCTCAATGCAGCCGGCTTCTACTATGACTACAAGAACCAGCAGTTCATCAATATCGACCCCGGTTCGGGCGCGCAGACGTTGCTCAACATCCCGAAATCGCGGATTTACGGCGGCGAAGCGGAACTCACCGTCCGGCCGCTGCCGATGCTGACATGGCGGGCGGGCATGGGGCTGCTTGCGACCCGCATCAGGGAAGGATCGCTCAGCGGGGTCAACGTCGCGGGCAACCGCCTGTCCAACGCGCCGACCCTGACGCTCAACAGCGGGATCGACTGGACGTTGGCGGAAGGCCGCCTCGGGGCCTTCTCGTTGCATCCCGAAGTGACCTACCAGTCCTCCCAATATTTTGAAGTGCTGAATATCTCACGCCTGCGCCAGAGCGGCTATGTCCTGATCAACGGTCATCTCGACTGGGAAAGCCCCAATGGCCGTCTGACGGCATCGTTATGGGCCAAGAACCTGACCAGTAAGGTCTATTTCACCTCCCGCGTTGATCTTCTGGCGGGATTTGGTTTGGACTATAATCACCTCGGCAACCCGCGTACCTACGGCATAACCTTGGGCGCGAAATTCTGAAAACCGGGGGAGGCGGCGCTGTCGTCTCCCCCTCAAGGCACGAAGCGAGCCCAGCCTGCAGGCGACATATGGGTGGCGACGGGTCACCAGCGAACCGCGCTTCGCGGGCGACGGTCATGCAGTCCGGCCAAGTGCGGCGGGCGGCGCGGGATCGAACTGCTCGCCTTCTGACGTCCGCCGCACCGGCTGGCGATCGCCGCCAACTTCACCGCGAGCCATGCCTGCTGCGATCATGGCGACTATCCTCCCAAAGCCTTTGACAATACCGCGAAGGTCAGCGTTTCCCTGGTCAAGGGAGCGTGGGCGGCGAGACTTGGCCTGCGCCACCTTGGGTGCTGTCCGTTGGTCAAGGACAACCCCGAACGCGGCAAGGGCAACAATGTCCTCAACGTCCAGGAGACCCGGTTCTGGGCCGTATTCCCACTTTCGACAGTGTGCCGACCAACGCGACGCCACAAGGGGAAGATGAACCCGGTTGAACGCAGGGCAGCGACAAATAAAGCAAGTCGAATTTCGACGATCGGCCCCTGATCGGAACGGGCGTCGCCCGCGCCAGGCCGTGACGGAGGGCATCGTGCAGAATCAGGAAAAGATGGCGCCTTCGTCGGATCTCTCAGCGATACTCGCGCAATGAAAATCATGTTCCATTCAATCGGCCCTGGGAATTGCGCATTTTCGCCGTCGCCGTGGCTGCGTGCCAAGCGGGCGAGTTCGCCTGGGCAGAGTTTCAGGAAGACCTGCTGAGATAACCCAGGGTCGAGTGACGCCGGGTCGGGTTGTAGAAGCATTCGACGTAGTCGAACACGTCTGCCTTGGCCTGCGCCCTCGTTCGGTAGACCTTCTTTCCGATCCGCTCGGTTTTGAGCGAGGAGAAGAAGCTTTCCATGGCGGCATTATCCCAGACATTGCCGGACCGGCTCATCGAGCAGGTGACGCCATTGTCGGCCATCAGGGGTGACTACACGAAAGTGACGTATCTGCACGGAAAGGGCGAACGGATAGCGA
>NZ_JBGMOE010000119.1:0-8422 GCF_041424195.1 Tardiphaga sp.
GCTTCTTCCATCTTCCCGATGATGCCGTAGGCCGACGCAGGGCCGCTATAGGGAATGATGTTGCCGATCTTGATCTCGGTATCGCTCGCCCCGGTGTCGTATTTCTTCTGGGCATTCGCGGAAGTTGAGAAGGCGAGAAACGCAAACGCCGCGCTCGAGAGCGCGGCGGTGCGCAGAAAGTTACTGCAGTTCATAGGTCCTCAGTTTTTACGTAGTTTGCCGATCAGGCTTTGTGCCAAATAGGCGAGTTGCCTGGCCCCGTTCGGGAGCAGGAAGATGATGATGATCAGGATGACGCCAAACACGGCGCCCGACAGACCCTTCGAGACGTGTTCCGCAATATTCGGAACGAAGACGATGAAGGCCGCACCGGCGAGCGAGCCGGGAAGCCAGCCGACGCCGCCGACGACCATGCCCAGGAACAGTGCGATGGCGAGCTGGATGGTGTAGCCATCCGGCGCCACGAACTGCACGGCGATGGCGCCGAGACCGCCGGCAACGCCGGTGATGCCGGCGCTGACGCCGAAGGCCAGCGTCTTGTAGAGCGAGACGTCCACGCCCATCGCCGAGGCGGCGATTTCGTTGTCGCGGATCGCCATCATGGCCCGGCCCGACCGCGATTTCAGCAGGTTGACCGAGAAGATGTAGATCACGATCGCAACCACGAGCGTGAAGAAGTACAGCCACATGTCCTGCGACACCTTCAGACCCAGCGAGGCCAGGATCTCCGGTGCATCAGGCTTGGTGACGACAAGGCCCTGCACGCCGCCGGTCCAGTGTTCGAACACGCCGAGCTTCAGGAGCTGCGGCATCGCCACGGCGAGGGCGAAGGTCGCCAGCGCGAGGTAGACGCCGGAGAGCCGAAGCGCCGGCAGGCCGAACAGGAAGCCGGCGATGAAGCAGACCAGACCGGCCACCGGGAGCGTCAATGCGTAGTTGACGCCGGCATGTTCCATGAGGATTGCCGACGTATAGGCGCCGAGGGCGTAGAACGCGCTCTGGCCGAGCGAGAACTGGCCACTGGCGCCGGTCAGGATGTTCAGTGCGAGAACCGCGATGGCGTAGATCAGCCACATCGTCATCTGGAAGATGATGAAGTTCTTCACGAACAGCGGCGTGACGATGAGCAGCGCCAGGATGATCAGCGACGCGAGCGGGCCGAGCGCCATTTCCTTTTTCGGAACGGCGGCGACCACGGGAGCGGTGGAGACGTCTTGAACGGTGCTCATGATCAAACTCGCTTCACGATGGTACGGCCGAACAGGCCATTGGGCTTGACCACCAGCACGGTGATGATCAGCGCCAGTGCGATGGGCAGCTTCAGCTCGTTACCGACACCCGGGATATAGGTGCCGACGAGGTTCTCGAAGACGCCGACAAGGAACCCGCCAATGACGGCGCCGAGCGGGCTCGTCAGACCGCCGACGACGGCCGCGGCAAATCCGTAGATCAGGACGCCGCCCATCATGTTGGGCTCAAGAAACACCACCGGGGCGATCAGCATGCCGGCGATCGAACCGATCGCGGCTGCCATGCCCCAGCCGAGTGCGATCATCCATGACGTGTTGATACCGACCAGCCGTGCCGATTCAGGCAAAGTGGCGGCCGCACGCATGGCGAGACCGACGCGGGTGTAGCGGAAGAAGATGAACAGCAGGACCAGCAGGATCAGCGTCACGCCGATCATGCCGGCCTGATGCGTGGAGATCAGCTGGCTGCCGAGGAACGGCGACGAGCCGAATGGCGACGGGAACTGCTTGATGGTGAAGTCCCAGGTCAGGCCGGCGACGCTGTTGATGATGGCGAACAGCGCGATGAATCCGGCGACGTGGGTCAGCACCGGTGCGTTGGCGAGGGGCTTGAACAAAGCCCGCTCGATGACGATGCCGCCGACAAAGGAGAACACCAGGGTGAGCGCGAACGCGCCCCAATAGGGCATGCCCCACTGCATCATCTGCCAGGCGACGAAGGTCGAGAACATCGCCATTTCGCCCTGGGCGAAGTTCAGGTGGTCGATCGCCTGGTAGATCATCACCACCGCGAGCGCCATACAGGCGTAGATCGCGCCGGTGGCGATGCCAGCCAGGACTTGATTGGTAAAGAGTTCCATGGCCGTCCCCTCAATATCCCAGATACGATTTACGGACGTCTTCATTGTTCGCGATCTCGTCGGCAGTGCCGGACATCACGATGCGTCCTGTTTCGATGACATAGGCCTTGTCGGCGAGTTCGAGCGCGAGCTGTGCGTTCTGTTCGACGACCAGGATCGAGACCTTGTCCTCGCGGTTGATCTTGCCGAGGATCTTGAACAGATCCCGCACGATCAACGGCGCCAGGCCGAAGGACGGCTCGTCCAGCAGCATCAGGCGGGGACGCAGCATCAGTGCGCGGGCAACCGCGAGCATCTGCTGTTCACCGCCGGAGAGTGTGCCGGCCTGCTGGGTGTGGCGCTGCTTGAGCACCGGGAAGTGGGCATACATGCGCTCGATATCGTCACCGATCGCCTTGGTGTCCTTGCGGCTGATCGCGCCGAGCTGCAGGTTTTCTTCCACCGTCATGGTGGTGAAGGTGCCGCGGCCCTGCGGAACATGGGCGATGCCCAGCCGCACGATGCTTTCGGTCGACCGGTTGCCGAGCTTCTTGCCCTCGAATTCGATCGAGCCGGTGGAGCGGATCATGTTGCAGATCGAGCGCAGCGTGGTGGTCTTGCCGGCACCATTGGCGCCGAGCAGGGTGGTCAGGCTGCCTTCCTGCAGTTCGAATTCGAGGCCGTGCAACGCCTGGACCTGGCCGTAATACGCACGCAGGTCTTTTACGTGAAGCATCGCGGTCATGAGTCTTTGTCTCCCAGATAAGCCTTGATCACAGCAGGGTCTTTCTGGACGGCAGCGGGGGTGCCTTCAGCGAGCTTCTTGCCGAAATTCAGTGCGACGACATGATCGGCGATCGACATCACGAGACCCATGTGATGCTCGACCAGCAGAACCGTGACACCGCGATCGTCGCGGATGCGGCGGATCAGGTCGCCGAGGATGTAGACTTCCTCATGATTGAGACCGCCTGCGGGCTCGTCGAGCAGCAGGATCTTCGGCTCGGCGGCAAGCGCGCGCGCCAGCTCGACGCGCTTCTGCGTGCCGAACGGCAATCCGCTGACGATCGTATCGGCAACGCCATGGAGGTCGAGATAATCAAGGATGTCGTTGACGTCCTTGTTGATCGCAGCTTCTCCTGATCGAACCCATGGCAGCTTCAGCGAGTCGCTGATGATGTCGCTGTTGGTGCGCGCATGCTTGCCGATGCGGACGTTGTCCCGAACAGTGAGCTTGGGGAACAATGCGACGTTCTGGAAGGTGCGACCGATGCCGATCTCGGAGATCTTGTGCGCGGGGCGCTTCAGGATCGTCTCACCTTCCATCAGAATATCGCCCTTGCTTGGCTGGTAGAGCCGGCTGAGGCAATTGAACAGCGTGGTCTTGCCGGCGCCGTTCGGTCCGATGAGGCCGAGGATATGACCCTTCTGCATGTCGAACGAGACGCCGTTCAACGCGATGATGCCACCGAACACGACGCTGACGTCGCGCACCGAAAGCAGCGGCGCCGTCGATGTGACAGGTGCGCGCTCCGCGAGTTGTGCTTGCGTCATGTGCGGCGCCCCTCGATCGTCGGCTGCGGCGAAGTGTTCCGCAGGTCACGACGATGAAGGCGGTCAGAGCCCTTCAACAATGCGTGCAACTTTCCCTCCTGATCTGATTTTCTTGCTGTCGAGTTTTTTGGATTGTGGCGCAGCTGCTCCCCCGAGCGCCGCTTCGATGTTCCTTACCATCGCCAATAAGCGAGGTCCAATATCGTTGAGCAGCCGCTCTTCCGTGAAGCGAAACGCCGGCGCGCCGCAGTTAAAGGCATAGGGGCCGGTGCCGTCATTCAGTGTCATCGCAACACCGGCCGCGTGCACGTCGTCCTGCCACTCGCCAGCCGAGATGACAAAGCCGTGGCGCGCGACCATTTCGCCCGCACGTTCAAGTCCGTCGCGCATCTTCGACCAGCGATGTCCGTAGTGCTCGCGAAATTCGCGCAATAATTGGGCACGCTCTTCCGGGGGCAATGCCCAGAAATAGGCGCGGCCCATCGCTGTGGTTGCAATGGGAATGCGCGAGCCGACGTCGAGTTGAACGCCGACGGTGAGACTGGAACGGCTCTGTCCGAAATAGATCATGCTCAGGCGATCGCGCGCGCCGACCGCGCAGGCACCGCCGGTCTGCCGCATCAATTCGTCGCGAAACGATTCCGAGAGATGTTTAACGCCCAGGTTCGCAAGTGCAGCATACCCCAGGGCCATAGCTGCTGGCGCGAGTTGATACTTCTCGAAGCGTGGCACGGGTGTAAGGTAGCCCAACTTCGTAAGCGTATAAGTCAATCGCGAAATGGTTGGCTTCGGCAGTTTGGTGCGGGCAGCAATCTCCTGATTGCCGAGAAGTCCGTCATTGGGGCGAAATGCACGCAACACATCCAGGCCGCGGGCCAGTGCGACGACGAAATTGCGATCTGTCGCCACATTCTTCGCTGGACGTTTCATGCTTCCCAAAATTTGCTTTTGTCAGTTTCATACGATTGCTGTGCCGCCCTCGTTGACAAGGGACGCTCTTCAAAATAACCCTCCGTGTCAAGATGTGGAATTAAATTTCGCAGTGCGAAACTAAGAAAATCAGACCGGTAAACGTAGCCAAGGAGAATGCCGTGAGCGATGTTGTAAAGCTTGAGCGTCATGATGAAGTCGCCATCGTCACGATCAACTCTCCGCCTGTGAATGCATTGAGTGCGGCGGTTCGCCGCGGCATTTTTGAAAATGTCAAAGCTGCTGCAGCCGATCCTGCTGTGAAGGCGATCGTCATCGCGTGCGCAGGCCGTACCTTTGTTGCCGGTGCCGACATCACCGAATTCGGCAAGCCGCCGCAGTCGCCCGGATTGAGCGAAGTCATTGCGGAAATCGAGAATTGTTCCAAGCCGGTAATTGCTGCCATTCACGGCACTGCGCTCGGCGGCGGCCTCGAGCTCACGCTCGGCTGTCACTTCCGCGTGGCCACAAAGGAAGCCAAGCTTGGCCTGCCTGAGGTCAAGCTTGGCCTGTTGCCGGGTGCCGGCGGCACGCAGCGCCTGCCGCGCGCGGTGGGTCCGGAGCTCGGCGTCAAGATGGTCGTCACCGGCGATCCGATCAGCGCTTCCGAAGCCTTGAAGAATGGCCTGATCGAGGAGATCGTCGAAGGCCCGGCGTCTGGCGCTGAAGCTTTCGCGCGCAAGGTCATCGCCGAGAAGCGTCCGCTGCGCCTGCTGCGCAACGACGATTCCAAGCTCGCTGCCGCCCGCGCCGATCGCACGATCTTCACCAACGCTGCCGCCGCCGCCAACAAGAAGAACCGCGGCATGAACGCGCCGCTGGCGTGCGCCGAGGCGGTGAGCTGGACGCTCGACGTGCCGTTCGACGAAGCGCTCAAGAAGGAGCGCGAGATGTTCCTCAAGCTGGTCGCCGACGACCAGTCGAAGGCGCAGCGTTATGCGTTCTTCTCCGAGCGCGAAGCCGCCAAGGTCCAGAACGTGCCGGAAGGCGTCAAGCCGCGTCCGGTCGAGCGCGTCGCCATCATCGGCGCCGGCACCATGGGCGGCGGTATCGCGATGTCCTTCGCCAATGCCGGTATTCCCGTCACGCTGATCGAGACCGGCGAGGAGCAGCTCAAGCGCGGCCTCGGCATCATGCAGAAGAATTACGAGGCGACCGCAGCGCGCGGCGGCATTCCTGCCGATGCGCCGGCCAAGCGCATGGCGCTGATCAACGGTGTCGTTGGTCTTGAGAACGTCAAGGACGTCGACCTGGTGATCGAAGCCGTGTTCGAAACCATGGCCATCAAGAAGGAAGTGTTCACCGCACTGGACAAATACGCCAAGCCGGGCGCCATCCTTGCCAGCAACACCTCCTATCTGAACATCGACGAGATCGCAGCCGTCACCAAGCGTCCGCAAGACGTGCTCGGCATGCACTTCTTCTCGCCGGCCAATGTCATGAAACTGTGCGAAATCGTTCGCGCCGACAAGACCGCTCCTGATGCGCTGGTGACGGCTGTTGCTGTCGCACGCAAGATCGCCAAGGTCCCGGCCGTGGTGGGTGTCTCCGACGGCTTTGTCGGTAACCGCATGCTGGCGGCCCGCTCCAAGCAGTCCGAGAAGCTGTTGTTCGAAGGCGCGCTGCCGCAGCAGGTCGATGCCGTCGTCACCAAGTTCGGCATGCCCATGGGTCCGTTCGCCATGGGCGATCTCGCCGGCCTCGATATCGGCTGGCGCTCCCGCAAGGATCGCGGCATCACCTCGCCGATCGCCGACGCGCTCTGCGAAGCCGGCCGCTTCGGCCAGAAGACCGGCAAGGGCTACTACAAGTATGATGCCGGCTCCCGCGCGCCGGTGCCGGATCCGGACGTCGAGAAGCTCATCGACGACACCTGCCGCAGCCTGGGCCTGACCCGTCGGGCCGTCAGCGATCAGGAAATCCTGGAGCGCATGATGTATCCGATGATCAACGAGGGTGCCCGCATCCTCGAGGAGAAGGTGGCGTCGCGTCCGAGCGATATCGACGTGATTTGGCTCTATGGCTATGGCTGGCCGATCTATCGCGGCGGCCCGATGTTCTACGCCGATCAGGTCGGTCTCAAGCAGATCGCCGAGCGTCTGCAGTTCTACGCCAAGCAGACCAACGATCCCTCGCTGGAGCCGGCTGCGCTGCTGAAGAAGCTGGCGGATGAAGGCAAGACCTTCGCGTCGCTGGCGAAGGGCTGAGATGGCCGGGAGCGCTCACTGCTCTTTTCCCTCCCCCTTGTGGGGAGGGTGGCCGACCGAAGGTCGGTCGGGTGGGGGTAGCCCCGCACTCAGAGCTTGTGGCACCCCCACCCCGGCCTCCGCTTCCGTCGATGCTGCGCATCGACGTCGCTCGGCCGACCCTCCCCACAAGGGGGAGGGATATTACGCGCAGCGGCTACTATCATTGCAGGTCCATCGTCCATGACCCATCCCGGCGAGCAGCACTACCCACCGGGCGTCACATGGGACGCGCCGATCGCGCGTGGGTCTTTGCCGGGCCTGCTTGCCGACTCCGTCGCAAAATATGGCGACCGCACCGCCATCGAATTCCGCGACCAGCCGATCTCGTTCAACGATCTGCAGGCGCGTGTCGATATCGTCGCCGCCGCCTTGATGCGCGCCGGCTACGGCCGCGGCTCGACCATCGGCATCTTCCTCGGCAACACGCCGGATCATCCCGTCCATTTCTTCGGCGGCCTCAAGGCCGGCGCGCGGCTGGTGCATCTGTCGCCGCTCGACGGCGAGATCGCGCTGTCGCACAAGTTGCGCGATTCCGGCGCCCGCGTGCTGGTCACCAGCAATCTCGCGACGCTGCTGCCTATGGCGCTCAAGTTTCTCGACAAGGGCCTGCTCGACAGGGTGATTGTCTGCGAGGACGACGACTGGGGCGCGGTGAACAATCCGCAACTGCCGCTGCCGGAAAATCCCGCCATCGTCACATTCCGCAATTTCACCGCGGGCGCGACGCCGCCGGCGCAGTGGCCGGAGATTTCAGCGGATGACGTCGCGCTGCTGCAATATACCGGCGGCACCACCGGCCTGCCGAAGGGCGCGATGCTCAGCCACGGCAATCTGACCTCGGCCGTGTCGATCTATAATCTGTGGGGTTCACCGGCACGTGCCGCGCGCAACCAGGTTGAACGCGTCATCTGCGTGCTGCCGCTGTTTCATATCTATGCGCTGACCGTGATCCTGCTCGGCCGCATCAGCCTCGGCGACACTATTTCGCTGCATCAGCGTTTCGATGTCACCCGCGTGCTCGACGACATCGAGACGAAGAAGGCCACGATCTTTCCCGGCGTGCCCACCATGTGGATCGCCATTGCCGCTGATCCGTCTCTTGAAAGCCGCGATCTGTCGTCGCTGATCTCAGCGGGCTCCGGCGGCGCGCCGCTGCCGGATGAAGTCGCGCGCCTGTTCGAACGCAAGACCGGCCTCAAGCTGAAGAGCGGCTGGGGGATGACCGAGACGTGCTCGCCGGGCACCAGCCATCCGCCGGGTGGCCTCGACAAGCCGGGCTCCATCGGTCTGATGATGCCGGGGATCGAGCTTGACGTCGTGTCGCTCGACGATCCCACCAGGGTGCTCGGCACCGGCGAGACCGGCGAGATCCGCATCAAGGGACCGAACGTCACCAGGGGCTACTGGAACCGGGCGCAGGAAAGCGCCGAATCCTTCGTTGGCGATCGCTTCCTCACCGGCGACATCGGCTACATGGACGAGGACGGCTTCTTCTATCTGGTCGATCGCAAGAAGGACATGATCATCTCCGGCGGCTTCAACGTCTATCCGCAGATGATCG
>NZ_JBGMOE010000120.1:0-1402 GCF_041424195.1 Tardiphaga sp.
GCGCCGCTATCCTTCCCGATCGCGTGGATACATCGAGCCGCGCCTGGGCGAAGGCAACCGAGGGCTGTGCGATCACGCTCCACGTCGAACTGCCCGCCAATGCCTATGCCAAACACGGCACCAGCCAGATCGTGAAGCTCATCGTTCTGGAAAAAGGCTTCCAGGATGACGTCGCCGTCGTTCGGTGCAACTCACTCGCCGAAGCGCTCGCGACGATCAGCGCTTCCGCGGCCAGCGTTACGGAAACCCCGAGACTCTCCCCAGCGCGCCTTGCACTAACCCGTGCGCGCGCATCCCTGCTCGGCGGTCTTTCGAGCAGACCCCGGCTTTCGGCCCCGATCGCGACGACCGCCCAATCTCTCAATGCGCTTGATATCGGCTACACCGTCTTTGCTGCACCCGTACCGACCGGTGAGGCGGTGGGGGTGTACCTGCCGTATCGGCCAAGCCGGATCGCCATTCCCTGTGCATCCGCGCATCCGACCGCTCTGGTGGAATCGATCGCCATGGGCTCGATTACGGCACCGCGGCCGTCTTACGTTCCGAAGCTGCCAGCCGGTGTAGTCGACAACCGGGTGCTGTCCGACGCTCAGCTCGAAACGCTGATCTACGCCGGTGACGCGTTCGAGCGCGACATCTCCGGTCTGTTCAAGGCGGCCGAGGAAGGGTTGTCGCTCGCGCCGGACCAGGACGGTCGCCCTTACCGGACCGGATTCTTCCTTGGCGACGGCACGGGTGCCGGCAAGGGCCGTCAGGTTGCCGCCATCATCCTCGACCAGTGGCTACGCGGGCGCCGCAAGCACATCTGGATATCTAAGACCGAGACACTGCTGGAGGACGCACGTCGCGACTGGACCGCGGTCGGCGGTCTCGCGCTCGACATCCAGCATCTCAATCAGTGGAAACTGGGCTCGGCCGTAGGCGCGGCCGAGGGTGTGCTCTTCCTCACTTATGCGACGCTCCGCTCCAACCGGGGGGACAAGGGTACTCGCCTTCAGCAGATCCTCGACTGGGTCGGCGATGATTTCGACGGCATGATGGTGTTCGACGAGGCGCACGAAATGGCGGGTGTCGCCGGCGGCGAAGGCCGTTTCGGCACCAAGGACGGCTCCGATCAAGGCATCGCCGGCGTGCGCCTGCAGAACCTGCTGCCTCGCGCCCGCGTCCTGTACGTGTCGGCAACCGGCGCGTCGGACGTCAACAATCTCGCTTATGCCACCCGGCTTGGCCTGTGGGGTCCGACCACCGCCTTCGCCGATCGCCGCGCATTCGTCGACAGTTTGCGGCGTGGCGGGATCGCGGCGATGGAATTGATCGCCCGCGACCTGAAGATGCAGGGCCTCTATGTCGCCAGGGCGCTCAGTTTCGCCGGTGTCGAATATGACATCCTCGAACATCGCCT
>NZ_JBGMOE010000121.1:0-8367 GCF_041424195.1 Tardiphaga sp.
ACCGCAGGCGGAACGTCGGGCAATCGCCCGTGCTTTCCGAAAGTCCTGATGCATACCCTTGCGGAAGACCGCATCGGCATCAGGCCCAGGGGTGCATCGGGCATCCGGCGTTCCGCACGCCCTCTCGCAAGGGGGCGGGAATGCAAGAGACGACGGCGCCCCCGCGCCGCAAATAACAGGGGCGATGACGCATGTCTGAAGCAGTGGCTGTTTGACAGTTGAATCGGATGAGGCTGTAGGGTGGGGTGAGCGCAGGCGCAACTTGCGCCGGAGCGAAACCCATCAACTACAGACGAAGAGAGCGATGGGTTTCGCGAAGACGCTCACCCCATGCTGTGATGCTGCGATGCCGACCATGGTCGCCGCTAATCCTGCAGGTCGTTCACCTTGCTCACCCAGATCCGCACGTCAGTGAGAACCTGCGGCAGCACCTCCTTGACCTCCTGCACGGTCATGCCGGCCTTGATGCGGGGGTCGTAGAGGATATTGAGGATGTACTGATCATAGATATCGAAGAAGCCCATCTGGACGTTGTCGTTGAACATCGTCCACGGCACCGAATTGGTATCGTTGATCGGGCCCAGCGACTGCAGCAGTTCCTCATAGGCGCAATCGAGAAAGACGAAGTCGCCATTATCGACAGTGAGGATGACGTCGGAGCGCTCGATCTCGAAGGCCTCGTTCTTGCGGAAGCCGGACAGGCATTGCGGGTCGAGGGAGTCGCGGATCTCGTTGGCCCGGTCGGTGCCGTAGAAGGTCGAGATGGTGCGATAGAGATCGCGGTCGTGCACCAGCTTCACCAGCACATTGGCGTCGTCGCGTTTGTCCGCCATGGCGATGTTGAGATGTTGCACCCGGTGCGCGATGTCGGTCACGACCTTGGCGATCTGCGTCTTGCGGTCGGCGCGGCCCTCGGCGAAGACCCGCACCGGAAGCTCATATTTGCGGATGCGGTCGACGCGGCCGGCGAGGTGATACTCGGCGCCGAAGGCGGTCTTGAAAAAACCGTCGATGATCTCGCTGTCGGTGAAGGTCTTCTTCTCGGCGCGCTGGCGTGCGGTGACGCCGGGCGGTTCGCTGGCGCCGGCATAAGACGGCTGCGGCACAAGGGTGGTCAGAAACGAGAGAGCCAGCAGCGCGGCAATCGTCCGGACGGTGAATCGCTCTGGTTTCGGGGCGGGCATTATTACTCAAGTTCTCGCAATGCGCGTATTTGCGCAAGCGTTTCAGCGCCGCCCCCGCGGACAATTCGAAGGCTTCCCGCAGGAAGCCCCCGTTCTCAGGTCAAGCTCAGTTCTTGACGATCACCGTCGCGCCGACCGATACGCGGTTATAGAGGTCGGTGACGTCCTCATTGGTCATGCGGAAGCAGCCGGACGACACCGCCTGACCGATGGTTTCCGGCTCGTTGGAGCCGTGAATGCGGTACAGCGTCGAGCCGAGATACATGGCGCGGGCACCCAGCGGGTTGTCGATGCCGCCTTCCATGTGGCGCGGCAGATCGGGCCGCCGGGCGAGCATCTGCGCGGGCGGGGTCCAGCTCGGCCATTCCTTCTTGGCGGTGACCTTGTGTACGCCGCCCCAGCGGAAGCCGTCGCGGCCGACGCCGATGCCGTAACGCAGCGCCTGACCATTGCCCTGCACCAGATAGAGCCGCCGCTCGGCGGTGTTCACCACAATGGTGCCCGGCGCGTAATTGCTCTGGAAGCCGACGGTCTGGCGCGGAATCGGGCCGGAACTGTTGCCGCCGCCATTGCCGAAATTGGAGAAGAAGTTGGAGAGCGACGGGGAATCGTCGACCACGAAGTCCTGGGCTGGCGGCTGATTGCGGGCACGTGCATCGGCCGGCATTGCAATCGTCGTGAACGCGGCTGCGGCAAAAAAGAGAGCAAAAAGGCGCTTCATCATGGTCCTCGCCAATAAAAATTGAGGCCCAAGACAGGGCATAAATCGCCCTGATCCGCAAGCCACGGCCGTGTGAGGACAGCCCGGATGGAGCGATAACAAGCGGCGTTCAGGCCGCCCCGCGGCCCTCACAACGAAGCCTTGCGTTCGGACCCTTTGACGGGCCCTCCGAACAATGGTTCATCAGCCCCCGAGATCAAGAAACCGAGATTGCGAACCAAATCAAACGGAGTGAGACGATGAACGGTGCGGAAAGCCTGGTGCGGACATTGGTGGCGGGCAATGTGGATGTCTGCTTTGCCAATCCAGGAACGTCGGAAATGCATTTCGTCGCGGCGCTCGACCGCGTCGAGGGCATGCGCTGCGTGCTCGGCCTGTTCGAAGGCATCGTGACCGGCGCCGCTGACGGCTACTACCGCATGAAGGGCACCCCGGCCTCGACGCTGCTGCATCTCGGCCCCGGCCTCGCCAATGGCCTCGCCAACCTGCACAACGCCAAGAAGGCCAATTCGGGCATCGTCAACATCGTCGGCCAGCACGCCGTCTATCACATCGAATACAACGCGCCGCTGACGTCGGACATCGAGGGTCTCGCCCGCCCGATGTCGCAGTGGGTGCACACCTCGCCGGATTCCAAGTCCGTCGCCAAGGACGGCGCCGCCGCCATTGCCGCCGCCAAGGATCGCCAGATCGCCACGCTGATCCTGCCCGCGGACACCGCATGGGGCGCCGCCGATGGCGTGGCTCCGGTGCCGACCGAAAAGCAGAGCGCCGGCTATTCGGCGCAGGCCGTCGAGACCGCCGCCAGGATCATGAAGGACGGCGGCGCCTCGACGCTGCTGCTGATGACCGGCCAGGCGCTCACCGAGAAGGGCCTGGCGCTGGCCGAGCAGATCGCCGGCAAGACCGGTTGCAAGGTGATGGGCCAGACCTACAACCCGCGCATGGCACGTGGCCGCGGCCGCTTCTCCATCGACCGCATTCCCTATGTGATCGAAGCCGCACTTCCGCTGCTGAAGGACTTCAAGAACATCGTGCTGGTCGAGGCCAACGATCCCGTGGCCTTCTTCGCCTATCCGAACAAGCCGAGCATGCTGAAGCCGGAAGGCTGCGAAGTGCATCGCGTGACCGCCGGCGGCGAGAACTCGATCGCTGCGCTGGAAGCGCTGGCCGGTGCGCTCGGTGCCAAGCCGTCGGATGTGAAGCCGCAGAAGCTCGCCGAACTGGTGAAGCCGACCGGTGCGCTGAACCACACCACGATTGCGCAGGCGATCGCCTATGCGATCCCGGAAAACGCCATCATGGTTGATGAGTCGCTGACCACCGGCCGCGGCTTCTTCCCGCCGACCGCTGCTGCAGCGCCGCATGACTGGCTGCAGAACATGGGCGGCTCGATTGGCTTCTCGACCCCGGTCGCCACCGGCGCCGCCGTGGCCTGCCCGGATCGCAAGGTGATCTGCATGGTCGGCGACGGCAGCGCGATGTATACGCTGCAGTCGCTGTGGACCCAGGCCCGCGAAGAACTCGACATCACCACCATCGTGTTCGCCAACCGCAAGTATCAAATCCTGCTCGGCGAATTCGCCGGCGTCGATGCCGGCGAGCCCGGCCAGCGCGCGCTGGACATGCTCAATCTCGATCGCCCGGCACTCGACTGGGTGTCGCTTGCCAAGGGCATGGGCGTCCCCGGCGTTTCGGTGTCGAATGTCGATGACTTCAACAAGGCGCTTGCCAACGCGATCGCCGCGAAGGGTCCGAAGCTGATCGAAGTGGTGATGTAAGCGGCGGCCAAGCCGCGCTGTCGAACCAGACAAGAGCTGCAACGAAGAAGGCTCCGGAGCAATCCGGAGCCTTCTTTTCTGGAATGGACGGTATTGACGGCCATCGATCATCCGCCTGCGTCGGAACAATATCTGTGAACTTCGCGTTGCGATCAGTGAGAGATCGTGCAGACAGATATTGGGACGACAGTCATAAGCCGCCATGGCCAAAAATCGTTGGGACGACGCGCAGCTCGAAATCCTGAAGGACCTCATCGCGCGCAAGATTTCACTGGCGCGCGCAGCCGTCATCTTGAAGCGGCCGCAAAGCTCGGTGCAAATCCAGGCGCGCCGGCTCGGCACGCCCTTTCCGGGCGTGCGTGAAACCAAGGCGCTGCTGAAAGCCAAGATTGAAGAAGCCGAGAAGAAAGCGACTTTGCGGTGACTAGTGCGATTGAACTTGTCGTTGCGGCCTATGTCGAAACAAACCAGTTGAGTGCGCTGCAAGATATGAAGGTGCACCGCGAAGGCCTCGCGATGTCGATCCGTAACCGCACCGATTTCAATTTCTGGGTCCTACTCGGGCAGCTCGACGACGACATCCGCGAGATCGAAGCCGGTATCCGGCGATTGCGCGCGGCGGTCGAAGACCGATCTGCCAGCGAACTCTAAAGCGAAGTCGTCGCTTACGTTGCCAGCTCTGCCGTCTGTTCGCTCCAGCGCAGATAGTCGCGTGGTGAAATCCCCATCGAGCGACGGAACATGGCGCTGAAGGCACTCGGACTATCATAGCCGAGATCGAGCGCGACATTGGTCACCGGTTCGCGCATTGTCAGGCGCGACAGCGCTTCCATCAAGCGCACCTGCTGGCGCCATTCGGCGAAGCTCATGCCGGTCTCGCGGCGAAACAGCCGCGTCAGCGTCCGTCGGCCGAGGCCGCCGATCTGCGACCAGGCTTCCAGATCCTGATTGTTGCCGGGCTCGCGCAGGATCGCCTCGCAGATGCGTGCGAGGCGGCGGTCCTGCGGCATGGGCGCACGCAGCGGCACGGCCGGCATGCGGCCGATTTCCGCGAGCATCAAATTCATGATCTGGCCTTCGCGGCCGTCCATGTCGTATTCGGTCGGGAAGGTGACGGCTTCGTTGAGCAGCGCGCGCACCAGCGATGAGACCTCCATCAACTGACAGGCCTTCGGCAGGCCGATGGTCGCTTCCGGTTCGACATAGAGCGTGCGGAGCTGCACCGTGCCCCAGCAGCGGCTTTGATGCACGACGCCCGGCGGAATCCACAATGCGTGCTGCGGCGATACGGTCCAGCTGCCGCTCTCGGTGATCACGGTCATGACGCCGGTCAGGCCATGGAGAAACTGCGCGCGGCGGTGGCTATGCCGGACGCCGACGCCGCCCGAGGAGAATTCGGCAGCCATCGCAACGACCGGGCGTTGTGCGGCCTGCAGTGCATCGGCGCGGCGGCCGCTGGCCTCGAAGCCGGAAAAACTCACCATGGCCGGCGGCGCGATGCGCTGGCGCGGCGTGCTGCACGAAATTGAAGACAGATGGCCCATATGCGACAGATCCTGACCCTGTGAAGACGGAGATGATGCGCCGACATCGTACCTTGGGATAGAGGTTTTGAGCGCATCGTTCCGGACGTTGCCGTTCTCAAAGCAGGCTTCATGCCAATGGCAGAAACAAACGCAGGAATTTGATGACCCGCATTACCCTCATGACCACCCTGTCCAATACCATGGGCTTCCTGGAGGATCACTTGAAACGGGCGGTTCCCGGCGCGGTCGTATCCCATTGGCCGGAGCCGGGCGCATTGGACGGGGAAGTGGTGGTCTGCTGGAAACCGCCCTCGCGCGTGATGGCGACCATGCCGAACCTGCGGCTGATCCACTCCATCGCCGCCGGCGTGGACAATGTGCTGTCCGATACGGCGCTGCCGAACCTGCCGCTTTGCCGGATCGTCGATCCCTTGCTGGGCAAGGCGATGGCCGAATATGTGCTGTGGGGAACGCTGTATTTTCACCGCGAGTTCGATCGCGTCTCCACCAATGCGCGCAATGGTCATTGGCATCGCTACGACCAGGTCGCTGCCGCCGACAGGCGCGTCGGCATCCTCGGTCTCGGCACCCTCGGCATCCAGGCCGCTACGCTGCTGAAATCGGTCGGCTACAAGGTCTCCGGCTGGTCACGCTCGGCGAAACGGGTCGAGGGCGTGGACGTCTTCGCGGGCGACGGCGCACTCGACGATTTCCTGGCGCAGACCGACATTCTGGTCTGCCTGCTGCCGCTAACGCCGAGCACGATGGGAATCCTCAACGCCGACCGCTTCGCTCGCCTACCGAAAGGAGCGGTGCTCATCCTCTGCAGCCGCGGCGAGCATCTGAACATCCCCGATCTCGTGGCATCATTGCGTTCGGGCCATCTGCGCGGCGCGATTCTCGATGTGTTCGACAAGGAGCCGCTGCAGCCCGACGATCCGCTGTGGACGGAGCCGGGTATCCTGGTGACGCCGCATATGGCTGGATTGGCCAAACCGCGAGTCATTGCCGACCAGATTGCCGAGAATATCCGCCGCCTCAAAGCTGGAGAGGTTCTACTCAACCGCGTCGATCCGGCATCGGGATACTGATCCTCTGCCTGTTGACGCGGCATGCCTGTTCGAGGAACACGGGACGGCCCGATCGCGACAATTGTCGGCCCGCGGTCGGCGGCGGTCTGAAACTTGCAAGAACATCCTTGCCTGCACAGGTCGCGCATTCGCGACAGTCCAGTCAGGCGATCATCAAGAGGGACCGGCATGAACAGACGTGAATTCGCGAAGCTATTGGGTTTGACTGCGACTGCGCTTTCGGGAATTCCCCTCGGCGTCACCCGCGCCGTTGGACAGACCAAGGGCGGCACGCTCAATACCATCATCCAGCCCGAGCCGCCGATCCTGGTGACGGCGCTGAACCAGCAGCAGCCGACGCTGACTTTGGGCGGCAAGATCTATGAGAGTCTGCTGCGCTACGGTTCCGACCTCAAGCCGCTTCCGGGTCTCGCTGAATCCTGGACCGTTTCGCCCGATGGCCTCGTCTATACATTCAAGCTGTTTCCGGGCATCACCTTCCATGACGGCAAGCCGCTGACATCGGAAGATGTGGTGTTCTCGGTCACCAAGGTTCTCGTCGAAACCCACGCGCGTGCACGCGGCACCTTCCTGCGCATCGACAAGGCTGAAGCGCCCGATCCGCTCACGGTCGTGTTCACGCTGAAGGCGCCGTTTGCGCCATTCCTCAATTCATTCGATTGCACCACCGCGCCGATCGTGCCGAAGCACGTCTATGACGGCACCGATTTCCGTAAGAACCCTGCCAACGCACAGGCGATCGGCTCGGGCCCGTTCAAGCTGAAGGAATGGGTCAAGGGATCGCATGTTCATCTCGTCAAGCACGAGGGCTATTACCGCAAGGGCGAGCCGCATCTCGACGAGATCATCTACCGGGTCATTCCGGACGGTGCCTCGCGCGCTGTCGCACTCGAACAGGGCAAGGTCCAGTTGACGCAGTGGACCGATGTCGAACTGTTCGACGTCGCACGTCTCTCGAAGCTGCCCAATGTCGAAATGACGACGAAGGGCTACGAATTCTTCGCGCCGCATTTCTGGCTGGAGTTCAATCTTCGCGTCAAGCCGATGGATGACAAGCGTTTCCGTCAGGCTGTCATGTTCGCGGTCGATCGCAAGGCGCTGCTGCAGCGCGTGTTCTTCAATCTCGGCAAGGTTGCAACCGGCCCTGTTTCGTCGAAGACGCGGTTCTACGAAAAGGACGTCAAGCAGTACGACTACTCGCTGGACAAGGCGAAGGCCCTGCTCGACGAAATGGGCCTGAAGCCCGGCGCCGACGGCAAGCGTGTCAGCATCAAGTTCCTTGTGCCGCCTTACGGCGAAATCTGGCAGCGCTCGGCTGAATTCTTCAAGCAGTCGCTGGGTCGTGTGGGCATCGATCTGCAACTGGAGAATCTCGATCTTGCCGGCTGGGCCGAACGCACCAGCAACTGGAATTACGAGATGACCTGTAATCTGCTGTACCAGTTCGGCGATCCGGCGCTGGGCGTGTCGCGCAGCTACGTTACGGCGAATATCCGCAAAGGTATTCTGTTCTCAAATATCGCGGGCTATTCCAATCCAGAAGTAGACCGGCTATTCGAGGAAGCCGCCGTGGCGACATCTGACGCAAAACGCCAGGAGCTCTACACGGCCGTGCAGAAAATCGTCGTAGAAGAAGTCCCGATCGCATGGATGGTCGAGCAAGACTTCCCCAACTTCATCGACAAGCGGTTGAAGAACGTCATCACCACCGGCATCGGTGTGCACGAGACTTTTGGAGCCGTGACGCTCGGGTGAAGCTGAAGTTACTGAAAGTCACTTGATGACTCGGCTGTAGCCAGACGCGCAAGCGTCCGGCTACGGCCCTGTCAGGTGCCAATGCTAAAAGGAAGAGGCTATGAATAGACGTGAATTCGCAAAGCTGATGGGCGTGAGCGCAGTGGCGCTCTCGGGTATTCCCCTCGGCGTCACCCGTGCTGTTGGCCAGACCAAGGGTGGCACGCTGAACACGATCATTCAGCCTGAGCCTCCGATTCTCGTCACCGCGCTGAACCAGCAGCAGCCGACGCTGACCCTGGGCGGCAAGATTTATGAGAGCCTGCTGCG
>NZ_JBGMOE010000122.1:0-75160 GCF_041424195.1 Tardiphaga sp.
TGTCGCCCTCTTTCTTGAGCCACTTGGCAAGGTTGCCCTTTTCCATGGTGGGCGACAGCGCAGGCATCAGAATGTTGATTGGCATTGTCAGTGACCTTGTTGCGACCGCGGCGTGGTGTTGCCCATGTCAGTCGGACGCGCGATTTCAGCTTCGAACATTTCGACGATGCGGTTCAGCGCCTCGTCCTCGGAATAGTTGGCCTCACGCGCATAAGCGCGTGCGGCATGGCGCGCGATGTCGACCAGCAGGAGCCCCCACATATCGGGCTCCTCGAAGGCGCGCATGAAGGCGATGGACAGCCCGCCGTCGAGAACGAACGCACGCAACACCTCGGTGGCGTCCTCGCGATTCATGACATCCGGCGGCAGTGGCTGTTCCTTCGGACCTGCCATGGTTCACCGATAGCAAACGGCTTTGGCCGCAGCCACGACGTCGGCCACCGACGGCAGCGCAAGCTTTTCAAGATTGGCGGCGTAAGGCATCGGCACGTCCTTGCCCGACACACGCGCAACTGGCGCATCGAGATAGTCGAAGGCGTGCTCCATGATCCGCGCCGCGATTTCGGCACCGACACCGGACTGCTGCCAGCCTTCTTCCACCGTCACGGCGCGCGAGGTCTTCTTCACGGACTCGATAATGGTGTCGGTGTCGAGCGGACGCAGCGTGCGCAGATCGATGACCTCCGCCTCGATGCCTTCCTTGGCGAGTTCTTCCGCAGCCTTCAGTGCATAGGTCATGCCGTTCGACCACGAGATCAGGGTCACGTCCTTGCCCGCGCGCGCGACCTTGGCCTTGCCGATCGGCACAATGTAGTCGTCGAGCTTCGGCACCTCGCCGGAATGCCCGTAGAGCATTTCGTTTTCGAGGAAGATCACCGGGTTCGGGTCGCGGATCGCGGCCTTGAGCAGGCCCTTGTAGTCGGCGGCGCTATAGGGCGCGACGACCTTGAGGCCCGGGATCTGCGAGTACCAGGCCGAGTAATCCTGGCTGTGCTGCGCACCGACGCGTGCGGCTGCGCCGTTCGGACCACGGAACACAATCTGACAGGTCATCTGGCCGCCGGACATGTAGAGCGTCTTGGCAGCCGAGTTGATGATCTGGTCGATCGCCTGCATCGCGAAGTTGAAGGTCATGAATTCGACGATCGGCTTCAGACCGGACATCGCCGCGCCGACGCCGACGCCGGCAAAGCCGTGTTCGGTGATCGGCGTATCGATCACCCGGCGGGCACCGAATTCCTGCAGCAGGTTTTGGGTAACCTTATAGGCGCCCTGATATTCGGCGACTTCCTCGCCCATGATGAAGACGTCTTCGTCCCTGCGCATTTCCTCAGCCATCGCATCGCGCAAAGCTTCGCGGATGGTCATGGTCACCATCTCGGTGCCTTCAGGAATTTCGGGATCGGGCTGAATCGACGCCTTTGGAGCCGCCGGTGCAGCAGCCTCTTCCTTCGGAGCCGGAGCAGACTTTGCTTCCGTGGCAGTTGGCGCGGATTCTGCGACCTTATCCTGCTTGACGGGTGCCGGTGCACTTGCGGCGGCAGATGCATCTTCGCCATCGGCGAGGATGGTCGCGATCGGCGTGTTGACGGCGACGTCGTTGGTACCTTCCGCAATCAGGATCTTGCCGAGCGTTCCTTCATCGGTCGCCTCGACTTCCATCGTCGCTTTATCGGTTTCGATTTCAGCGATCACGTCGCCGGATTTGATGGTGTCGCCTTCCTTCTTGAGCCATTTGGAGAGGTTGCCCTTCTCCATGGTCGGGGACAGCGCGGGCATCAGAACTTGAATGGCCATTGTAACTCCGGATCAGTCTTAAGCTGCGCGCTTATCGGTAGACATCGGTGTAAAGCTCGGACGCGTCCGGCTCGGGATCGTGCTGCGCGAAATCGGCGGATGCATTGACGATGTCGCGCACCTCGGCGTCGATCGCCTTGAGGTCCTGCTCGGTCACACCGGCGGCCAGCAAACGGTTGCGCACCTGCTCGATCGGATCGGAGTCGTGACGCACTTTGTCCACTTCCTCGCGGGTCCGGTACTTGGCGGGATCGGACATCGAGTGGCCGCGATAGCGATAGGTCTGCATTTCCAGAATGAACGGCCCCTTGCCGGCGCGGCACCAGGCGACCGCACGATCTCCGGCAGCCTTCACGGCGCGGACATCCATGCCGTCGACCTGCTCGCCGGGAATGTTGAACGAGACGCCGCGCTTGGAGAAGTCGGTCTGTGCCGAGGAGCGCGTCACCGAGGTGCCCATGGCGTAGCGGTTGTTCTCGATGATGTAGATCACCGGGAGCTTCCACAGCTCGGCCATGTTGAAGCTCTCATAGACCTGACCCTGGTTCGACGCGCCATCGCCAAAGTATGCAAGGCTGACGAAGTCATTGCCGCGGTAGCGGTTGGCGAAAGCCAGGCCAGTACCGAGCGAGACCTGCGCGCCGACGATGCCATGACCGCCGTAGAAATTCTTCTCGCGGCTGAACATGTGCATGGAGCCACCCTTGCCCTTGGAGTAGCCGCCCTTGCGCCCGGTGAGTTCGGCCATGACGCCCTTGGCGTCCATGCCGCAGGCCAGCATGTGACCATGGTCGCGATAGCCGGTGATAACCTGATCACCTTCCTTGAGCGCCATCTGCATGCCGACGACGATGGCTTCCTGGCCGATATAGAGATGGCAGAAACCGCCGATCGCACCCATGCCGTAGAGCTGGCCAGCCTTCTCCTCGAAGCGTCGGATCAGCAGCATGTCGCGAAGCGCGTGCATCTCCTGATCGCGGGTGAAATCTGGCGGCGATGACGGGGTTGCGCCATTGCTCGTTGCCTGCCCTGCGGGAGCGACGCTTTTCTTTGGTGCGGCCATGAAAATTCCGGATGCGAGAGTGAATGGTTCTTCCTACTCCAAGTGTTTGCGCCATGAAAGGGATTGCGTCGGGCGGAATGCCACACGGTCGTTTCGCACTGCAGCGAAGACGCGAAACTTTCGAAACCGAATTGGATCGGTTTTGTAATTTGAGGAATGAAAGCGCGTGTCGTGGTCACGTTGCCGTCACGACGAGCAGGCGCGCGCGATCCATAGCTTTGATGCAAAGCTGTGTTGCTTCACGCGAGGACGACTCGCCGCCCAAGAGAGAATCTCAGTTTGGTTTGATGACCTTCACGAGGTCGCGTGGATGCGCATAGTCGAGCTGGTAGCGCGCGCGCTCGTCGAGCATGTCGGGATCGAGTCCGCCGGATCGCAGCAACGCCACGCGCTGCTCGGCCTTGGTGCGTTCCTTCTTCAACTGCACCAGTTCGGAGGTCAGCGCCACGATCTCCTGATCGAGCTCCTGCCGGGCATTGAGGCCGTATTTGCCGGTATAGGCATTGACCCCGAAATAGCTGATCATCATCGCGGCCAGTGCATAGAGCACGAGCCCGGTGAGGATCGATTTGAGGCGGGTATGCTTGACCATGCCCGAAAATGCGACGGCCCGGTTAAGGCGAGCCTAACAACCGGGCCGCAGCTTGAATTTGCGCGGCTTATTTCTTCAGCTTGTCGACCCAGACGGCGAAGGCGTCGATATAGGCCTGCAGCACCGGCCGGATCGATTCCTTGACGATTTCGCCCTGTTCGTTGAATGCATCGCCGATGGCATTCAGATAGATTTCAGGCTGTTGCATGATGGGACCGACAATTCCCGGCAGGCTCTGGCGCAAGCTGAGGGCTGCACCCAGGCCACCGATCGGACCGGGCGAGCTAACCACGATGCCGGTGGGCTTGCCGAGGAACGAGCTTTTGCCATACGGCCGCGAACCGACGTCGATGGCGTTCTTCAGGACGCCCGAAACCGAACGATTATATTCCGGCGAGACGAAAATGACAGCGTCAGACGACTGGATGGTCTCACGGAACTTGACCCAATCAGCCGGCGGGGCAGCTTCCAGATCCTGATTGAAGAACGACAGATCGTTCAGCGTCACGATATTGAGCTGCAGCGACGCCGGCGCCAGTTTGGCTAATGCGTGCGCAACCTTGAGCGAGAATGACTGTTTACGGAGGCTGCCGACAATGACGGCAACGCTGGAGGTGGCCATGAGATATCCCCTGAATAACTGCTTCCAAAAGCGCGGAGCGCAACTGAAACCTGTCACCTATCCCGGCAGAAGATGCAAGTGCATGAATTGCATTTGACTGCCGCAATCGGGCCAAACCGGCACGACCGCCTCGCTCGCCCAAACACATCTTCGTTATGCTGATATCGCTCAAATGGATGACGCGCGGAACGCCGCCGCGGTCGAACCTGCAGAGAGCGCCGGGAGCGTCCCGACCGCGAAAACCTGGACCGTCCGCAGGCTCAGGCCCGCACGCCACGCGCGCAGCCATCCGCCCAGATCGTCTGCGACAATGCCGGCTGCCGTCCGGTACGTCCCGGCTGCCGCCTGGTGTCGCGCGACATGCGGATAGGCCTCACCAATATTGAGGTGTGCAACTGACGACGTACTTGCCTGACGGGATCGCAAACGACATTCTGACGATCCGAATTTGCGAGCCGGAGCCATCATCGTGACCATCGAATTTCTCATCACCTCGCTGATCGTGGTGGCATCGCCCGGCACTGGCGCCCTTTACACACTGGCGACCGGATTTTCGCGCGGAGGCCGCAGCAGCGTCGTCGCCGCGTTGGGCTGCACGCTCGGCATCGTGCCGCATATGGCCGCCGCGATCTTGGGTCTCGCGGCATTGCTGCACACCAGCGCCGTGGCGTTTCAGGTGTTCAAATATGTCGGCGTCGCCTACCTGCTCTATATGGCCTGGAAGACGCTGCAGGAGCATGGCACGCTGAAGGTGGAGACCGACAACAGCGCGCAGTCCGCACTGCAGGTCACGACCACAGCGATCCTGATCAACATCCTCAATCCGAAACTGTCGATCTTCTTCCTCGCCTTCCTGCCGCAGTTCATCAGTGCCGACGAAACCCATCCCCTGTCGCAGATGCTATTGCTCAGCGCCGTGTTCATGCTGATGACCTTCGTGGTGTTCGCGCTCTACGGCCTGTTCGCGGCATCGATCCGCAACCACGTCATCACGCGGCCACGGGTGCTGACCTGGATGCGGCGCAGCTTTGCCGGCGCGTTTGCTGCGCTAGGTGCCAAGCTGGCCTTCGCCGAGCGTTGACGCGGCCTATTCCAGCCGTTCGACATTGCGCAGCGTCGGGAACAGCCGCATCCACAGCAACGCTATGGCAACGGTGCCGAGGCCGCCGATCAGTGCGGCAGGGACCGTGCCGAACAGCGCCGCGGTGACGCCGCTCTCGAACTGGCCGAGCTGGTTCGAGGTGTTGATGAACAGGTAGTTCACCGCGCCGACCCGGCCGCGCATGTCGTCAGGAGTTGCGAGCTGCACCAGCGAGAACCGGATCACCACGCTGACCGTATCGGCGGCGCCGAGTACCGCGAGCGCGGCGACCGACAACCACAGCCATTGCGACACCGCGAACACCGCCGTCGCAAGGCCGAAGATGATAACGGCCTGGAACATCCGCATGCCGACCCGGCGATTGATCGACCAGCGCGTCAGCACAATGGTCGTCAGCAGCGCGCCGACTGCCGGCGCCGCGCGCATGAGGCCGAGGCCCCACGGACCGGTCTGCAGGATATCACGGGCATAGATCGGGAGAAGCGCGGTGGCGCCGCCGAGTAGCACTGCGAACAGATCGAGCGAGATGGTGCCGAGGATCGCCGGATTGCTGCGCACGAAGCCGACGCCGGCAAACAAAGTCCGCAGCGACGGCGGATCCTTCACCACAACCTCGCGCGCAAGTTTGATGGCGCTGTTGAGCAAACCGCCGATCAGCCAGAATGCCGCCATCAGCACATAAGGCGTCGAAGGCGATAGCGCATAGGCAATGCCGCCAAGCGCGGGGCCGCAGATCATTGCCACCTGAAACACGCCGGTCGAGAGCGCGGTCGCCTTCTGCAAATTGCCTTCGGGCACGACGCCCGGCAGCAATGCCGAACCGGCCGGCGCCTCGAAGGCGGTCGCCGCGCCGATCACCACCAGTGCCACGAAAATCTGCGGCACGGTGATCCAGCCGGCATAGGTGCCCCAGGCGAGCAGGATTGCCGTCAACCCCTGCAGCAGCTGGCAGATCTGCACCACGCGGCGGCGGTCGTAGCGGTCGGCGATATGGCCGGCGACGAAGACCAGCGCCAGCATCGGCACGAATTGCGCGAGGCCGACCATGCCGAGCTGGAACGCGCTACCGGTCAAATCATAGATCTGCCAGCCGACCGCGACCGCGGCGATCTGCGAAGCGAAACGCGAGAAGCTGCGCGACACCATGTAGTACAGATACGGCGGATGGCGCAGCAACAGCCGCGCACCATCCGTGACGACGCCGGCAGACTGATCGGCCAGTGTCATCCCGGCATGTTCGGATTGATCAGATACTTCTCGCCAGTAGCACGCTTCGCATAGGCCCGGAGATTGTCGAGCTGCAACACGCCTTCGAGCGAGATCACCTTGGTGTAGTGGCTGGCGAAGGTGGTCTTGAGTTCGGCGACAACGCGGCCGCGGAGCCTGGCGGCATCGGCCGCGCCGATTTTCTGCAGGAACGGAAACAGCAGCCAGCCGCCCATGCCCCAGGCCATGCCGGCGGGGACGAATTCGATCGGACGCGTATCCAGCCGGCCATAGACATAGATCTGCTTGTGCGTCGTCGAGCCATAGCGGCTATAGACCTTCATGGCCTTGACGGCCGCGACTTCCATCGCCTGCAGGATCTGGCCCTGCAGCTTGCCGCCGCCGGTGGCGTCGAAGGCCAGCGTCGCATTGGTGGCAATCAATGCAGCGGTCAGGTCTTCCATGAAATTCGGCGACGTCGAATTACAGACATATTTTGCGCCGATCCCGCGCAGCAGTTTCTCCTGCTCCTCGCTGCGCACGATGTTGACGAGATCGATACCGTCCTTCTGGCAGATCTTGTTGAGCATCTGGCCGAGATTGGACGCGGCTGCGGTATGCACCAGCGCGGTATGCCCTTCCCGCTTCATGGTCTCGACCATGCCGAGCGAGGTCAGCGGATTGACGAAACAGGATGCGCCTTCGGCCGCCGTGGTGCCATCCGGCAGCAGCAGGCATTCCTTGGCCTTGATGACGCGATATTGCGCATACATGGCGCCGCCGATCATCGCGACGGTCTTGCCAAGCAGCGCCTGCGCGGCTTCGGACGATCCGGCTTTCACCACCGTGCCAGCGCCTTCGTTGCCGACCGCCATCGACTCGTCGAGACGGCCGCCCATCGCTTTCATATTGGCCTGCGGCACGGTCGCGGTGACCACCGAGGAGGCGCCAGAGCCGGAGGCTTTCGCACTCGCCGGATCGGCCGCTCCGAGCAGGAGACCAAGATCCGACGGATTGATCGGCGCAGCCTCGATGCGCACCACGACCTCGTCGGGACCCGGCGCCGGGATCGTCACTTGCTGCAGCGAAATTTCCAGTTCGCCGCTGCTCTTGATGAGCGAGCGCAGTTCAAGTCCGCTGGTGATGTCAGTCATGGTCGATCCCCCTCGAGTGTCTGGCGGTCTGGTGCCGCGTCAGTAGATGCCCGGAATGATACGCTTGGTTTCGCGCATATAGGCCCGGTAGTCGTCGCCAAATGCCTCGATCAGCATCCGCTCTTCATAATCGATGCGGGTGAAGAACAGGATCGCGATCGCGACCAGCCCGCTCAGCGCGGCCATGGCATTCGGCAGCAGGAATGCCTGCGCCAGTGCCCACAACCAGAATGAGGCATACATCGGATGGCGGATGCTGCGATAGACGCCGGCACGCACGATCTGGTGAGCCTCGCGGATTTCCAGGCTTGCCGACCACTGCCGGCCGAGATCCTTGTGCGACCGGCGAAACAGCCAGAGCGACAGCACATAGAGCGCAGCGCCAACCACGACCGCCGCATAATTCAGCTGATAGTTCAGCGCGACCGGCCAGCCGGTCACCAGCCAGATCAGCGGCACCACGAACAGGCCGATGGTGGCGATCGCCAGCAGGATGCGTTCGCGGCTCCAGCCGACCGCGCGCAGCGTCGCCGTACGGCGTGCCTTGCGCGCATAGGGATAGCGAATGATGAACCAGGCGATCAGACCGATCGCCCAGACATATGTTCCAAGAAGTGACGCGGTCATTGTGGTCCGTTCAAGCCATCATGCGGCATTCACGGATGCCCCGGCTTGCGATTGAGAGGAAGTGATTTTGGACAGCGGCGTGTCCAGCAACGCGCCGTCCGCACCAAAGCGTTTGAGGCCACCTTCACCCGCGGTGATCTCGTCGAAATCAAGAGGACCACAGATCACCATGCAATAATCGTAAGGCGCGCGGCACTGATTGCCCATCACCATCTGATAATGGATGCGCATGAAGTTGAAGCGATAGCGCTTGAACTGCTCCATGCCCATCATCGCATGCATCTGGACGCGCCGGATGTTCGGCCTACCCTCGTCACGATCGCGGCTACGGCGCTTCAAGGTCACCGGATCGAAGCGGTAGAAACTGATGACATCGTCACGGGCATGATATTCGGTCCAACGGATCGCCGGCGTGTCGGCGACGTGGCGCGTCGCCTCGCGCACGCTCTTGCCGGCGGGATGCAACGCGAATTTCGGGATAGTGGCGCTCACCGTCATCACGCAGATGGTCGGGCCGTGTTTGGTGAGATCCGGGTCGAGCGCGAGTGCGCGGGCCACCGCCTCCATCACCAATGCCGCGCCAAGGCAATGCCCGACGATCACGATCTCGTCGACATCGGCCTTCTGCGCGCGCGCCGCGATTACCCTGGCGAACTCATCGACCCGCGCCGTCATCTTCGGGCGCTGGCCGTGGACATATTGGCGCGAGAAGATCCAGTCGTCGAACACGTGATTGATCGGCTTGCGCCAGCCGTAATGATGCAGGAGCGCCGTGAACACGGCTGCGGCCACGACGCCGCCGCCGATCCATCCAGCCCCGCCTGAGATACCGAGCAGCCAGATCAACCCATAGCCCACCGCCGCGCCACACGCAGCGAAGCCCGCGATCCACAGGTAGGAGAACAGGAAGAAGCCGGCATATTTCCAGCTCGCATAAAAGAATCGGAACAGGGTTCCCGTCACCAGCCAGTCGCCCAGCGTGACAAAGGCGGCGCCCAATCGCGACAGCATGCCCCGGCTGTGATCCTGCAGGATCAGGTCATCCCAGCGCAGCATTTCGTAGGTGGTTTCTGTCGTCCAGTTCGGCCCGGAGGTCTCGGCCCGCCAGGATGCGCTCACATCCGTAGCATCAAGCACGCCGGACGCCTTCGCGGACACGCTCCACGTCTTCTCGAAACTCGACAGCGAACGGCGGAACCGCTCGAGTTGCGTCTCCGGCAGAATCGGGTCGTAGCCGCCAATGTGGAAGACATGCCGCCGCGCGATCATCGTCCGTTCGCTCCCGAGTGCATCACACACCGTTCTGCTCCGGTGCATAGCAAATTCGCCCGCGCCGACAAACACCTGCCCATGCCCAAAACGGAAGCGTCAGGCAGATTTTGTCGCCCGCAGGTCACACAGCCCCCCTTTTGCAACTGCTCCCATCACAATTTCGGGAATCGAGGCAGGACTGTGATTGACGGCAGGGCCTTATGTCTGAACATGTCGCGGGTTTTTTCGAAGAAAGAAAGCACTATGTCGATTGCTCTCAAGGGCTTCAAACGGCCGTCGTGGACCTCTCCGGCGGCCGTTTTGCTGATTCTGTCGTCGCTCTTTGCGGCCGCGCTCGCGAGTTCCGGGGATGCCGATGCCGCACCCGGGCGCCGCCCCGGCCATGTCTATCTCTATCGCGGCCTCATGAACGTGTTCTCGCTCGGCATGGATCAGCTTGCCTACAAGCTCGAGGCTGCTGGCGTCGCCTCTTCTGTCAGCAATCATACGCTGTGGAGCGGCCAGGCGGACGACATGATTGCCAAATACAAGGCCGGTAACCGTGAACCGATCATCCTGATGGGCCATTCGGCCGGCGCCGATGCGACCATCTCGGTTGCCCGCAAGCTCGCGCAATACAATGTTCCGGTGGCGCTGATCGTGAACTTCGATCCGGTGGCGCCGGATGCCGTCCCCAACAACGTGAAGCAGATCGTGAACTATTACGTACCCGCTGGGTGGGGACGCGCGGTGTCTGCGGATCCCCGCTTCAAGGGCAAGCTTGCCAATGTCAACGAGAGCAGCACCACCAATCACTTCTCGATCGACAAGGACGACAGCCTGCAGCGCCAGGCGATCGCCCGCGTGCTGGCCGTCACCGGCGGCGGCATCCGCCGCAAGCCAGCCACGCCGAAGCCTGCACCGCTCCGGCACAATAGTCGCTCAAAAAGTCCTGACTGAAAATCAGCCGAGGTGGCCATCACCTCGGCTGATTGATTCCAGCTCCGCCGCGAGCTGTCCTATACGAGAAAGACGTCGTGATGGGTCGTTGACGCTGCCGCCTCACTCGGAGAATCTGAAGCCGTGTGATCAACGAGGTGATCTGGCGCGGCGTCGGTATGAAACGCCGCATTGATCCCGACACTCGAAACCAGCGCTGTGGTATCGACCGCATGCACCGCACCTGTCTCACCGTGTGGCACGATGTTAGACGTCACTGATGGCTTGAACGCGAAATTATCGCTGGCAGCCCGACTGATGACGTCACTCGCAGCGACCTGAGCGGTTGCCGCGACCGGCGTTGTGGTGGCCGTTAGCGATGCCTCGGTCTGTTTCGCCAGCGTGTCGGTGGCATAGGTACCATCGGCGAATTTCATCAATTCGACATTCATGAGATAGTCGGTGCCGTCACGGCCTGCGACTCCATCTGCGACGACGATCTGGTTTCCACTGTGACTGATCGCGTAGTCAGCAAAATTGCCGGAGTACACCGCAGTATCGATACCAGCCTCGCCGTTGATAATATCGTTGCCGATACCACCCGTAATGATGTCGTCGCCAGCGCCGGCGCGGATCACGTCATTGTCGCTCGACGCCCCAAAGAACCAGTCCTGATGTTGAGCGGTATCAAAGTGGATGCTTCGCACATAGAGATCAAACGAGCCGGGCGAACTGGCATTGGTGCCGTCGCTCGGATGGAGTTCAACGCCGTTGATCGCGATGTCCTTGAAGTGCAAGGCTCTCCCCGGCGCAGAATTCGCCAGATTGACGTCGATACTGGCGATTTGCGCCGGATTGTCGAACGTCACCGTCCAGGTTTGATAGCCGGACGGGTCAGTCGCCGAGGTGAACTCATGCATGCCGGAGAGTGGCTGGCCGTTCACTATGATCTGCGCTTGCGCACCAACGCCGTCGACCACAGAGCCATAGCCGGTCAGCGTAATCGTCGTGCTCGTCAGCTTTTCCGCCGTCGCTGGTCCTGCAACAATGATGTCGTTACCGGCGCCGGTGCGAATTTCGTCATGGCCGCGCCCGCCGTAGATAGCGTTATTGCCGCTCCCCAGATCGATGGTGTCCCCGATCGATGACCCCGTCGCCGTCAGGCCGGGGATCGTGCCATTGCCGTGGAAGTATTGATCGATAATGTCCTGCGCCGGCTTGTCCATGACCGAATAGCCGGTCTCGGAGTAGAAGTTGTTGAGATCCCACTGCCAGAACTCGACGCCCTTCAGCCAGCTGCCGCCATGCGCGCTCCAGACCTGGAAGAACGCGTTATAGGCATCAGCCTGCTCGGCGAGATCCGCAGGCGCCTTGGATGAACCGCCACCCGGATTGATCGCGGTGCCATCGATGCTGCGATAGCCGACCTCGGTCATCAGCACCGGCTTGCCGTAGTCCAATGCCAGCGAGTGAAAGAAATCGACGGGCGACTGGTAACCGAAAGCTTTGGCGTAATACGGATTGAACGGCACCTCGTTCCAGGCATGCACAAGATCGGCCACCGTCGGCGTCGTGCTGGCCGTCAAAGGCGGATAGGCATTGATGCCGATCGTGTCGACCTGGTCCCAGAAGCTGACCTTGGATGCTTCGTCGGTTGCCGCCGCGTAAGTGACTTCGCCATGATAGACGCCGCGCACGGCCGAGATGATATCGGTCCAGTAGCTGCGATAGGCCTCGCCCGACAGGCTGCTCATCTCATTGCCGATGGCGAAACTGGCGACATCGCCCTGCTCTGCAATTTCAGCCAGGTGAACAATCTCTGCCTTGTAGGACGCAAAGAATGCATCGACATCCGACGGCGCCAGACTGTGGGAGATCGTACCGTCGAGACCTGTAATGCCCGGCTTGAAAACAACGTCCAGCCCAGCGGCATGTGCGTTCTGAAAACCAGCGAGCAGGCTTGCATCGCTTTCGGTCTTGGCCGGCACGGCGAGCACGTCATTGCCGGTTCGGCTGTCGGTCCATATCCGCGTCGTCAGCGCGATCGAATTCGATCCGAGTGACGCTATCGTCTGAAACGCCTGATCGGCCGACGCACTGGAGAACTGTCCATTCCACTCCGACAGTGCACCGAAACCTTGGACCTTAAAGATGTTGGGCATTTGCGCTCTCCCATCGGCATTGCCTGGGGAGGCTGAACTCGCAACGTGATACCTTCGCGACCGCAATGGGGTATCATGATGACGTCTACAAATTGAATAGCGTTGTCGACTTGCGCGGTCAGGGACATTCAATGAAAAACGCCGTTCACACTTTCAGCGAACGGCGTTGATCACGTAGTTTTGCGCCGCCGAGACAGCCGCAGCGCGCTTTACGCGAGCGCCTTCAGGGCAGCCTTGCCGGCATATTTCGCCTGGGTGCCGAGCTGCTGTTCGATGCGCAGCAACTGATTGTACTTGGCGGTACGGTCCGCGCGTGCCAGCGAGCCGGTCTTGATCTGCCCGCAATTGGTGGCGACGGCGAGATCGGCGATCGTGGAGTCTTCAGTCTCACCCGAACGGTGCGACATCACCGCGGTATAGCCAGCCTTGTAGGCCATCTCGACGGCACTCAGCGTCTCGGTCAGCGAGCCAATCTGATTGACCTTGATCAGGATCGAATTGGCGCGACCATTCTTGATGCCGTCGGCGAGACGCGTGACGTTGGTAACGAACAGATCGTCGCCAACCAGCTGGCACTTCGAACCGATCAGGTCGGTGAGCTGCTTCCAGCCGTCCATGTCGTCTTCCGACATACCGTCCTCGATGGAGACGATCGGATAGTTCGCCACGAGCTGGGCAAGATACTTGGCCTGCTCGGAGATGTTGCGGGTCTTGTTCTCGCCGCCATAGACATAGGCGCCGTCCTTGAAGAACTCAGTGGCGGCACAGTCCATCGCCAGCATCACGTCCTTCCCGGCGGAGTAACCGGCCTTGCCGATGGCGGCCATCACAAAATCCAGCGCCGCTTCGGCCGAGCCGATGTTCGGCGCGAAACCGCCTTCGTCGCCCACGTTCGTGTTGTGGCCGGCCTTCTTCAGCTCGCTCTTCAGCGTATGGAAGATCTCGGCGCCGCAGCGCAGGCCTTCGGCGAAGGAGGACGCGCCGACCGGCATGATCATGAATTCCTGGAAGTCGATGGGATTGTCGGCATGCATGCCGCCATTGATGATGTTCATCATCGGCACCGGCAACGTGCGGGCCGAGGTACCACCCACATAGCGATACAGCGGCATGTCGAAGGATTCCGCTGCCGCCTTGGCAGCGGCCAGCGAGACGCCGAGGATGGCATTGGCGCCAAGACGCGACTTATTCGGGGTGCCGTCGAGCTCGATCATGATCTCGTCGAGCTGGACCTGGTTCTCGACATCCATGCCGCCGATGGCGTCGAAGATCTCGCCATTGATGGCATCGACAGCCTTTTGCACGCCCTTGCCGAGATAGCGGGACTTGTCGCCGTCGCGCAGCTCGACCGCCTCATGGGCGCCGGTGGAGGCACCCGACGGAACCGCGGCGCGGCCTATCGACCCGTCTTCGAGGACGACGTCGACTTCAACCGTGGGATTACCGCGGCTATCGAGAATTTCGCGGCCGATGATGTCGACGATGGCGGTCATGGATGCCCTCTTTGTGCTGGGGTGGGTCGTTGGCGCCGCTTCTACAGCAAGCCTCCCGGCGGGAAAACCCCGCTTGGCGTGACGGCGGCCCCGGGATTGGCTATGAACCGCCGCAACGGAGATATTTATGTCAAAAACACCCCGCAAATCCCCAAAATTGCCGGCCGACTTGCAGCTCGGCCGTGCCGTGGAATGGCCGACCTCCCCGGAGCAGGCCAAACTCGACCGGGTACCAAATCCGCAGAAGGACACCAATTACGTGGTGCGCTTCACGGCGCCGGAATTCACCTCGCTGTGCCCGATCACCGGCCAGCCGGATTTCGCCCATCTGATGATCGACTATGTGCCAGGCCAGTGGCTGGTCGAGTCAAAGTCGCTCAAGCTCTATCTCGCCTCATTCCGTAATCACGGCGCCTTCCATGAGGATTGCACCGTCGAGATCGGCAAACGCGTGGCCTCGGCCATCAAGCCGAAATGGCTGCGCATCGGCGGCTACTGGTATCCCCGCGGCGGCATCCCCATCGACGTGTTCTGGCAGACCGGAACGCTGCCCAAGGGCATCTGGGTCCCCGAGCAGGGCGTCGCGCCCTATCGCGGGCGGGGTTAGGCCCGGCATCAGGAAGTCAACATGCGCCGCCGCCCCTCCGCACGCCTGCTGATCGTCAATGACGCGGGAAGTGTCTTGCTGTTTCGCTATACGCATCGGACGGGCCCACTCGCCGGCGATGATTATTGGGCCACGCCCGGCGGCGGTGTCGAGCCCGGCGAACAATACGAGCAAGCCGCGATCCGCGAATTGCGGGAGGAGACTGGGCTGATCCGTGCAAGCATTGGCGACTCCGTCGCCGATCGCGAGCAAGTCGTGCGGATGCCGGACGGCGAATACGTCATCTGCTGCGAGAAGTATTTTGTCGTTCGAGCAAACGAGCTTGCGTTGACCGAGGCTTCCTGGACGGCGATCGAGAGCGACGTCATTGCCGATATGCGCTGGTGGTCAGAGACGGAACTGCTCGCCGCCACCGATACAGTCTGGCCGGCGAACCTGCCCAATCTGCTTGTACTGGCGCGCTAGCGCGACGACTTCAGCCTGCATCCGCGGGCTTACGCTGTTTCAGGAACTTCGCGCTGGCAAAACCAAGCACGAACACCGCCGCCGCCGCGACGAGCAGCGTCGGCATCTTGCCGGCATGGGCGAGCCCGAAGCCGTAGGCGATCGGGCCGACAGACTGGCCCATGAAGAAGCAGAAGGCATGCAGCGACATGGCGCTGGCGCGGGCTTCCTGTGACAGCTCCGTCGAGAATATCTGCAGCGAGCCGTGCAGCATGTAGAAGCCCCAGCCCATCAGCAGCAGGCTCAGCGCCTGGATCTGCCAGTTCGGGCTGAAGGCGGTGGCGGCGAGCTGGATCGCGATCACGATGCCGCCATAGATCATCATGCCGTTGATGCCGAGCCGCGCCAGCATGCGCGACACGGTCGCCGTATAGAACAGGCCGCCGACGGCAAAGCAGGCGATCACGAGGCCCGCGATGGAAAGGCTGGTGACGCCGCGATCGAACAGGAATGACGAGATATAGGGAAACAGGCCGAGGATGCAGCAGCCTTCGATGAACACCGCGCTGTAGACAATCAGCGTGTTCGGGTTGCGGAAGATCACCTTGTAGCCCTGGGCAAGCTTGCCGAAGTCGGCCTTCACGGTCGGCTTGATAATCGCGGCGCCCTTGAAGCCATACGCTACCGCGACCGATGCCACGATCGCGAGGCCACCGAGAATGACCAGCACGCCGCGCCAGCCGAAGAAATCGCCGATAACGCCAGACGCCGTCGAACCCAGCAGATTGCCGGTCATGGCGCCGGCCATCACGCGGCTGAGCGCCACCTGACGCAGCTTCGGCCCGACCAGATCGCTGGTGAGGCTGAGGGTAACCGGAAACACCCCGCCTGCCCCGATGCCGGCCAGCACGCGCGTCGCCAGCAGCAGCGGATAGTCGGTAGTGATCGCGCCGAGAATGTTGGCGATGCCGAGCAGCACCAGACAGACGATCATCAGGCGCGGTTTGCCGAACAGGTCGGCAGCGGCACCAAGCGCCGGCTGCACGATGGCGAAGGTGAAGGCCAGCGCTGATGCCAGGCCCGCGGCGACTGCCACCGTAATGGACAGATCGTCTGCGACATGCGGCAGTACCGGGTCGAGCGCGCGCATCGACAGCGCGGCGGCGAAGGATGCCAGTGCGATAATGTTGAGAACGGGGGGCATCAGGTCGCTGCCAGCGCCGCGGACCGGAATTGCATGTTAGGCCTTTGCCGCCGTCTCTTTGGCCAGCGCATCAAATGCCATCAGGTTCTTCACCAGCGCCTCGAAGTCACGCAGCGGCACCATATTCGGCCCATCGGACGGCGCGTTGTCCGGATCGGGATGGGTCTCGATGAAGACACCGGCGACGCCCACGGCAACGGCCGCGCGCGCCAGCACGGGCACGAATTCGCGTTCACCACCCGATGACGTGCCCTTGCCGCCCGGCTGCTGCACCGAATGCGTGGCATCGAAGATCACCGGCGCCCCGGTGGTGCGTGCCAGGATCGGTAGCGCCCGCATGTCGGAGACCAGCGTGTTGTAGCCGAAGGACGCACCGCGCTCGGTCACCAGCACCTTGTCATTGCCCGACGATGTCAGCTTGCTGACGACATTGGCCATGTCCCAGGGCGCAAGAAACTGCCCCTTCTTCACATTGACCACCTTGCCGGTCGCTGCCGCGGCCAGCAGCAAATCGGTCTGCCGGCACAGGAAGGCCGGAATCTGCAGCACGTCCACCGCCTCGGCGGCACGGGCGCATTGATCGTTCACATGCACGTCCGTGAGAACAGGCAGGCCCAGCGTCTCGCGGATCTCGGCAAAGATGGGCAGCGCGTCATCGAGGCCGATGCCGCGCGCCGCGGAGGCGCTGGTGCGGTTGGCCTTGTCGAACGAGGTCTTGAAGACGAGGCCGATCTTGAGCCGGGTCGCGATCTCCTTCAGTGCCGATGCCACTTCGAGCGCATGCGCCCGGCTTTCGAGCTGGCATGGCCCGGCGATCACCGAGATCGGCAAGCTGTTGCCGAAGCGGACGGTACCGAGTGCGACGACGGGCGCGGCTGTGGACGATGCGGTCAAAATGGTCTCCTTATTCCGGCGACCATGACCGCAGGACCGGGCGGGATGCAAGCCGGATCAGGCCCATCCCGCCGATCGGAATATCAGGGTTGCGGCGGAAGCCGCCTCCAACCCGACCAGGGCGGCCTCAGCACCGGGCGGACCGGCCTGCGCCCGGGGCCAGGCTTATTTCAGCGCCGAGAAGGCCGTCGGCGCCAGCAGTTGGCTGACGATATTGCCGACGATCTGGCCGTCCTCCTCGGACTTGGCGCGCGCCGACATCCACTCGGGATCGGACATGAAAGCAGTCCACACCTTCTCGCGCTCCGCGAGCGATTCCCATTTGAGGATATAGGTCAGTTCCTGATTGGATTCACCGATCACCGTAGTGAAGAATCCGGACTGCCGGATCCCGTGCTTTTCCCACAGCTTCAACGTGACCGTTTCAAATCGCTTCATCAGCGCCGGCAAACGTCCTGGCAAACAGCGATACACGCGCAATTCATAGATCATCGATTTTGGTTCCTTCCCTTTTGTCGGCCTTATCGGGCTCTAACGCATGGCTCGTTGCGGCATCGTCCCTTGCCTGCGTACCATCAGGCTTACATCATGCCGCCACTGGCGCAACTGACTTGGCAAATGGACTTGGACTCACGATGCAAAAGCCCCTGCTGTCGCTACTCGCCTTGATGATCCTGACGATGCCTGCGGCTGCGCAACAGCCCGGCAAGATCACGTCAGGCGCCACCGGCGTGATGGTCGATGGCAAGCCCGCGGCGCGCGTCGGCGACACCACGACCGATGGCAAGATCATCGAAGGCGCGAAAGGCGTCTACATCAACGGCAAGCCTGCAGCCGTCGTCGGCGGCAGCACCGAATGTGGCGGCAAGACAATCTCCGGCAGCACTGGCGTGTTCATCAACGGCAAGCCGATGGCCCGTGCCGGAGACAGCACATCGGGCTGCAAGTGAAACCGGACGACCATCTCCTCCGGCATCGGAGTGGATCGTATCAACGAGGCGTTCCGCGTTGTTGCAAGCCGGCGACGGCCTTCGAGAGCTGAGCCTGCCCAGCGCAGATGAGCGATGCGTACTCCGCCCTACGCGATCCCATCCGAACTACGCTTGCGTGAAGCCAGTCAGGAAGGAATCGAGGCAGTCCTGGATCGCATCGATGCCGTATCCGCCCTCCTGAACGATGAGCGTCGGCAGACCCAGCGATTGCATCTTGGTGCCGACGCTCCCGAAGTCCTTTGCGTCAAGCTTCAGGATGCCGATCGGATCATCGCGATGGGCATCAAAGCCGAGCGCCACGACAAGGGCATCGGCACCAAATGCGCGAACGTGTTCGATCGCCGTGTCGAGGGCTGCATTCATCTCGGCGCCGCCAGCGCCGGGAGGCAGCGGCAGATTAAGATTGAAGCCTTCCCCAGCACTATAGCCGGTCTCGTTCGCATAACCGGTATAATACGGCCCGAAGTCGGTCGGATCGCCGTGGACCGAGATCGTCAGAACATCTGACCGCGTATAGAAAATCTGCTGCGTGCCATCGCCGTGGTGAACATCAACGTCGATGATCGCGACCTTGCCGAAGCGGCTGCGCAAGCGCTGCGCCGCGATCGCGCTGTTGTTCAGATAGCAGAAGCCGGTGCCACGATCGGCGCGGGCATGATGACCGGACGGCCGGCACAATGCATAGGCTGCACGGTCACCCGCGAGGATGGCATCGGCGCCCGCGGTGGCCGTTTCCGACGAGCGCAGAATTGAGCCCCAACTGTCTGGTCCCATCGGCACCGACAGATCGCCGAGATACCAGCCAACCTGACCGATGAAGCCCGTGGCCGGGCAATCGGGCCGCGCAGCATCTTCCGGACGCCCGCTCCAGTAGGGGAAATATTGTGGCCAGACTTCGGGGCCATGATCCGGCAATTGCGCCCAGTTGTCCCAGGCCGTTTCCAGAAAGCGGACATAGGCCGGCGTATGAACCGTGAGCGCCGGCGCCGTGCCATAGGCAGCCGGCTCTTCAGGCTTAATTCCATGACGCGCCAGGGCGCCCAGCAATCGCTCGGTGCGAACGGGCGAGTCCTTGATTGGGACAAAGCGGCCATAGCGCATGAACTGCTGCGGCGAATGAAGCGCCTGCTCCGGGTGATAGAAAGCACGCATGAAAATCTCCTTCGGTCGGTTGCCGGGTTAGCAGACCGGGCTTCCGTCGCCAACGCTCTCTCCCCATCGCGCCTGCGCATGCCTGTTGTGCTTCCGCATCATTGTGCGCGGGATCAACGTCTCTCGACGTCTGCGGTGCGATCGGCCACAGTGCCCTGCTTCGTTGACTGGAGATTTTGTTGATGTCGTCTGCTCTGATGTCCGGCTTTCCATCCCTTCCCAAAGATCAGGCGACGTTAGCCAATTGGCGCACCGACCCTTACAACAAATGGGCATTCCATCACGTCCGGGACCTTGTACCTTCCTCCGATATCCCGAATACGCCCGCCGACATCTGGCAGTTCGAGTCCGATCCCCGCGATCTCTCATCGCTGTCCGTCGAACACGACGGCACCAGCTATTCGATTGACCGACTGCTTGATGCGACCAACACAGATGGCCTCGCCATCCTGCACCGGGGCAAAGTGATCTTCGAGCGCTACGCCAATGGCATGAGCGCGGACACACCGCACATCCTGATGTCGGTGTCGAAATCAATGACCGCACTTGTCGCAGGCATCCTTGTCGGGAAACGCATCCTCGATCCCGAACAGCCGGTTGTCTCGATCATCCCGGAGTTGCGCGGATCCGTTTATTCCGACGCCAAGGTCCGCCACGTGCTCGACATGCGCGTCGGTCTTCGTTTCGACGAGAACTACCTCGCAACCTCTGGCCCGATCGTCGAATATCGCAAAGCGACCGGCTGGAACCCTCTTGGACCGGGCGAGAGTGCGAGCGACTTGCGCAGCTTCCTGACGGGGCTGACAGATCGCGAGGGGCCGGATGGCGGTCCCTTTCACTATGTCTCGCCCAATTCAGATCTGCTCGGCTGGATTCTGGAACGTGCGAGCGGCGTGCGGTTTGCGGATCTGATGAGTACGCATCTGTGGCGACCGATGGGCGCGCAATACTCTGCCTATGTCACCGTCGACCGTTTCGGCGCGCCGCGCTGCGCCGGCGGCATCTGCACCACCGTGATGGATCTTGCGCGCGTCGGTCAGCTCATGCTGCAAGGCGGCAGCCGCAACGGCACGTCCATCATTCCATCCGGCTGGATCGATGACATCCTTGCCAACGGCGATCCGGCCGCTTGGTCGGCCGGCGATCTCGCGCCCTATTTCGGCGGCCGATCGATGCACTATCGCAACAAATGGTACGTGCTGAGAGACCGCAAAATGGCACTCGGCCTCGGCATCCACGGTCAGAACGTCTTTGTCGAGCCCGCGAAAGAACTGGTCATCGCAAAGGTATCGTCGCAGGCGGCTCCGCTGGACGCGCCCCTCACCGAGCTGACGCTTCGCTTCGCTGAAACCGTGAGCGATCATTTCGGCTGATAGCGGACGCCGATAGCAGACATGGGATCGGCGAACGCCGTTTTCCGGATTGCTGAAGAACGGACGAGCGAAGCATCATCCGTTCTTCGCGATCACACCAGCCGGCTCTGCGCCGCTGCGGCCTTGATGAAGGACGCGAACAGCGGGTGCGGTTCGAACGGGCGCGACTTCAGTTCGGGGTGGTACTGCACGCCGATGAACCACGGATGATTCTCGTATTCGACGATTTCCGGCAGCACACCGTCCGGCGACATGCCGGAGAACTTCAAACCGTGCTTTTCGAGACGGTCCTTATAGACAGTATTGACCTCGTAGCGGTGGCGGTGGCGCTCAGAGATTTCGGTGGCACCGCCATAGACTTCCGAGACCTTGCTGCCCTTGGTCAGCGTCGCCGGATAGGCGCCGAGCCGCATGGTGCCGCCGAGATCGCCGGCATTGCTGCGCTTCTCGAGCTCGTTGCCGCGCAGCCATTCGGTCATCAGGCCGACCACCGGTTCCTTGGTCTCGCCGAACTCAGTCGAGTTGGCGTCCTTGATGCCGCCGAGATTCCGCGCCGCCTCGATCACAGCCATCTGCATGCCGAAGCAGATGCCGAAATACGGCACGTTACGCTCGCGCGCGAACTGCGCCGCGCGAATCTTGCCCTCGGCGCCGCGCTGACCGAAGCCGCCGGGCACGAGGATGCCGTTGACGTGTTCGAGGAACGGTGCGGGATCTTCATTCTCGAACACCTCGCTCTCGATCCAGTCGAGATTGACCTTCACCTTGTTGGCGATGCCGCCATGGGACAGCGCTTCGGTCAGCGACTTGTAGGCGTCCTTCATGCCGGTATATTTGCCGACGATGGCGATGGTCACGGCGCCTTCCGGGTGACGGACGCGCTCGTTGATGGTGTTCCAGGTCTTCAGCTCGGGCAGCGCCTTCGGGGTCATGCCGAATGCCGCCAGCACTTCGTCGTCGAGCCCGGCGACGTGATAGGCCTCCGGCACCGCATAGATGTTATCGACGTCGCGCGCCTCGATCACTGCACTTTCGCGAACATTGCAGAACAGCCCCAATTTACGGCGCTCTTCCTTGGGAATATCGCGGTCGCAGCGGCACAGCAGGATGTCGGGCTGGATGCCGATCGAGCGCAGCTCCTTGACCGAATGCTGGGTCGGTTTGGTCTTCAATTCGCCGGCGCTCGGGATGTAAGGCAGCAGCGTCAGATGCACGAACACGGTGTCGCCGCGCGGCAGATCGTTGCGGAGCTGACGGATCGCCTCGAAGAACGGCAGGCCCTCGATGTCGCCGACGGTTCCGCCGATCTCCACCAGCACGAAATCGTAGCCGTCATTGTCTGACAGGACGAAATCCTTGATGGCATTGGTGACGTGCGGGATCACCTGAATGGTGGCGCCGAGATAGTCGCCACGGCGTTCCTTGGTGAGGATATCCTGATAGATCCGCCCGGTAGTGATGTTGTCCTGCTTGGTGGCAGGCCGCCCGGTGAACCGCTCGTAATGGCCGAGATCGAGATCGGTCTCGGCGCCGTCGTCCGTCACGAACACTTCGCCGTGCTGATACGGCGACATGGTCCCGGGATCGAGGTTGAGATAGGGGTCGAGCTTGCGAAGCCGAACCTTGTAGCCACGCGCCTGCAACAGCGCGCCTAACGCCGCTGAAGCCAGACCTTTACCGAGCGAGGAGACCACGCCGCCGGTGATGAAAATGTACCGCGCCATGGGACTTAACCTTTAAGGCTCCGAAACCGATTCGCCAAAACGAATCGCAGCCGTCAGCCGAGAATCGGTGAGGCTGTGGGTGACGTGAAAAACAAAATGATTGCAGGTCCTTGATGGGATCTGCTGATGCAGGACGGTAGTCCCCGTCCTGCATGGCGCCTCTGCTTTATTGCGAGCGTGGTGGTGCCGGGGCTGCAGGAGCCTGCTGTTCGTCGGATTTCTTGAGCGTATCCAGCAGGCCGCCCGAGGTCGGCGGCGCCAGCGGCGAACCCGGCTGCGACACCGGCGCGGTCGAGCCCGGCAGGATCGACGTCGGCTTGCGTTCATAGGTCGCGAGCCACGACAGGAACAGGCTGGTCAGGAAGAAGCCGACCGCCAGAAAGCCTGTGGTGCGGGTCAGCAAGTTCGCCGTGCCACGGCTCGACATGAAGCCGCCGCCTCCACCGCCACCGACGCCCAGGCCGCCGCCTTCGGATTTCTGCAGCAGCACCGTCCCGATCAGGGCCGCGACGATCATGAGGTGGATAACGATAATGACGCTTTGCATCGTGTCCTTCCATCGCAAGCACGCAGCGCCGATCGCCGGCTGCAGTCTGAGAGCTTGCGGGGTTTGAATCCAGCGGTGTCTACACGATCGACCGGGGGATTGTCACCCCCGGAAGGGCCAACCTTTGACCGCTCCCGTGTGAAGGGAGCGCTCCCAGAGCCGCCATTGCTTCCCGCGTAGTCCAGCAATTCGAGCTAGTTAAGGACAGCCCGCCGCGATCGCAAGGAAATCGGCAGCCTTCAGGCTGGCGCCGCCCACCAGCGCACCGTTCACGTGAGGAACCGCCATCAACTCCCTGGCGTTGGATGGCTTGACCGAACCGCCATAGAGAATGCGGATCGAGACCCCCTCGCTCTTAAAGCGCTCAATCAAACGATCCCGGATAAACTTATGAACTTGCTCGACATCCTGGGCTGTCGGGGTCAATCCCGTACCGATCGCCCAGACCGGTTCATAGGCCACGATCAGGTTGCCTGAGGTGGCATCGTCCGGCAGCGAGCCCTGGAGCTGGGTGTCGCAGACGTCGAGCGTCTTGCCGGCATCGCGCTCGGCCTGGGTCTCGCCGATGCAGACGATGGCGGTCAGCCCGGCGCGCCAGGCGGCGAGCGCCTTTTCGCGAACCACAGCATCGGTCTCGCCGTGATCGGCGCGGCGCTCGGAATGTCCAACGATAACCGCGATTGCGCCGGCATCTGCCAGCATTTCCGGCGCGATATCGCCGGTATGCGCGCCTGAGACATTCTTGTGGCAATCCTGCGCCCCGACTGAGACGACATGATTGCCCTCCTGTCCAAAGCTCGATGCCTTCGACGCAAACATCGCCAACAGCGTGACCGGCGGACAGACCAGCAGGTCGGCCTTGTCCAGCACATCGGGCGCACCGCGCAGCATCGCCTCGAACTCGGTCATTGACGCCTTGAGGCCGTTCATTTTCCAGTTGCCAGCGATCAGCGGCCGAACGGCATCAGTCATGAGAGTATCCTGTGATTGAAAGAGGTTGTTTGAGCTAACAGAGGTGATCCGTCAGCTCAAGCTGACTTGCAGCTTAGGCAGGTTTAGTGCCCCTCAACTCGCGCTCTCGCTTGATCTGGTCAGCCGTGAGGTCAGGCGCCGAAGGATCGAACTTGCTCCAGCCCGTTAAGGCCAGATCGCTGCGGCGCTTTGCGATATCGACGGAGGATGGATGCAGGAGCGCCTCAAGCCGATCCCTGTCGGCCACCTCGACCTTGGCACTGACGAAGCTGCCTCCGCGGCGAATGCTCTCGGCATAGACTTCGGCATCGTTCACGGCGACGCCGGCTTCCGCCAGCATTCCGATGACGCCACCGGCAGCGCCCGCGGCTACCGCGCCCGCCGCTGCAGCGGCGAGCCACCCCGCCGCGACCACCGGCCCGAGGCCGGGAATCGCCAGCAAGCCAAGGCCTGCGAGAAGCCCGCCGAAGCCGCCGAAACCAGCGCCGATCGCGGCGCCCTTGCTGGCACCTGCGGCATAGTCGGGCGCGTACCATTTGTCGGCATTGTTGGCGATGATGCTGATGTCGTCCTCGGCCACGCCGGCCTCACGCAGACTGACCACCGCCTTTTGCGCGTCCGCATAATCATCGAACAGTCGGGAGATCGTCACCTTGCTCATCGTGCTGTCCCTGTAGTCATTCCGGAGTGGCAGAGACGTTGCCTTTGTAATCGACGCTGACTTGGAATTTCCTGGATCCGCTCATGGCGGTGCCGCGCCAGATCCCCTGGCTGTCGTTCACCAGTGGCGAGATTTCAGTATAGCCCTGTGACTCCAACAGCTTGCGGGCCTGCCCCTCAGCGAAACTATTGGCTCCGGGAAGGGGCGGCGTCGTCGTTTTCGCCTGCGACTTCGTCGACTCGGTCACAGCGGGGTTCTGCATCGCAGGATTTTGCTGTGCACATGCAGGCATCAACACCATCCAGATGCCGCAGGCGGCAACTCCCGATCGCCATCCGACCCGCATGATCTCTCCCCGACGGGCCTGCACGGCCCTCTCAACAAAGCGGCAGCAGGCCGGAAAGTTCCATCTGCCGGTAACGTCCCGCCGGAGCGCCGGAAACCGCTTCAATCCGCCCCGTCCCAGCCGGTTGCGACGGGGCTTTTGCCACTTTATGATGCGCCTCCTATTTGGCGACGCCCTCCGGCCCCCATGGGCTGCTGGTGCGAGCCGATTCCCCTCCTGACAGATAAGAAGACCCTATGCTTCGAGGAATGCGCAAAGCCTCATCCAACTGGATTGGCAAGACGATTATGGCCGTCGTGATGGGCGTGCTGATCGTGAGCTTCGGCATCTGGGGCATCGCCGACGCGTTCAAGGGCTACGGCCAATCCAAGCTCGCCACCATCGGCTCGACCGAGATCACGACCGAGCAGTTCCGCCAGCTCTATAACGACAAGCTGCAGCAGATCGGCCGCCAGTTCGGCCGCCCGCTGACCTCGGATCAGGCCCGAGCCTTCGGCCTCGACCGCCAGGTGCTGCAGCAGGTTGTCGCCGAAGCCGCCCTGGACGAGGACGCGCGCCGCAAGGGTCTGGGTGTGGCGGATGCCGAGGTGATGCGGCAGATCGTTGCGGATCCGAACTTTCAGAGCCCCACCGGCGGCTTCGATGCGCCGCGCTTCCAGCAGCTGATCCGTTCGCTCGGCTTTACCGAACAGCGCTATATCGCCGAACAGCGCAAGGTTTCGCTGCGCCGCCAGATCGCCGGCACCGTAACTGCCGGCGTCGAACCGCCGAAGACGATGATCGAGGCGCTGAGCCGCTACCAGAACGAGACCCGCACCATCGATTACGTGAAGCTCGATGCCGCGCAGGCCGGGACCATTGAGGCGCCCTCGCCCGAAGCCCTCGCCGCCTATTTCGACGAGCGCAAGACCCAGTTCCGCGCCCCCGAATATCGCAAGATCGCCTTCCTCGCCTTGACGCCTGATGAGATGGCGAAGTGGTCGACAGTGTCGGACGACGACGCCCGGAAAGTGTTCGAGGAGCGCAAGGACAAGCTTTCCACGCCGGAGCAGCGCCAGATCTCGCAGATCGTCTTCCCGAACGCGGCAGACGCCGAAGCCGGTCGCGCCAAGCTGAACGATACGTTCAAGTTCGAGGATCTCGCCAAGGAACGCGGCCTGTCCGCCTCCGACATCGATCTCGGCATGGTTGCCAAATCGGGCATTCTCGACCCCTCCGTCGCCAATGCCGCCTTCTCGCTGGCACCGGACAGCATCAGCCAGCCGATCACCGGACGATTCGGCGTCACGGTGGTCAAGGTCGGCAAGGTTCAGGCCGGCACGACGCCGAGCTATGACAGTGTGGCCGCCAACCTGAAGCGCGATATCGCCATCGAGCGCGCACGCGCCGTCGTGTCCGACATGCATAACAAGATCGAGGACGAACGCGGCGGCGGCGCCAATGTCGTCGATACCGCCAAGAAGCTCGGCCTCACCGCCGTCACCATCGAGGCGGTCGATCGCTCCGGCCGTGCGCCGGACGGCCAGCCCGTTGCCGGCCTGCCCACGGGTGTGGACGTCGTGACCCAGGCCTTCAACAGCGATGTCGGCGTCGACAACGACGCATTGCAGGCCGGTGGGGGTTACATCTGGTACGACGTACTCGGCGTCACGCCTGCGCGCGACCGCACGCTCGACGAAGTGAAGGCCCAGGTCGAGGCGCGTTGGCGCGAAGAGCAGATCACCACGCGCCTGCGCGACAAGGCCGTCGATATGGCGAAGAAGCTCGAAAGCGGCGCCAAGCTCGCCGACGAAGCCGCTGCAGCCGGACTCAAGGTCGTCACCTCTGCGCCGTTCAAGCGTGACGCGAGCGACCCTGCCCTGTCGGCTGGCGTGATCCAGTCCGTGTTCCGCGGCGTCAAGGATTCTGCCGGACAGGCTCAGGGCGCCACGCCGTCGGAATGGATCGTCTACCGGATCACCGATATCACCGCACCGACGGTCGACATGGCGTCCGAAGATGCCAAGAAGCTGAAGGAGACGTTGCAGCGCGGACTGACCGACGAACAGGTCGCGCAGTACGTTACCAGGCTCGAAACGCAGATCGGCACCAAGATCAACGCAGAAGCCGTTGCGATCGCCACCGGCGCCGCAAACAGCAACACCAATTAGGGCTGTAGGATGGGTAGAGCCGCAGGCGAAACCCATCGCCCCGCATCGCAGGTGATGGGGTTCGCTAACGCTCTACCCATCCTACAAGGCCTCATTGCATCACTCTGAAAGCATTCGATGGACAATCTCAGGGCAATCATCGCCAAGGTCGCGACCGGCGCCTCCCTCTCGCGTGAGGAAGCCTCGGCGGCCTTTGACAGCATGATGTCGGGCGAAGCCACCCCGTCGCAGATGGGCGGCCTGCTGATGGCATTGCGCGTGCGCGGCGAGACCGTGGACGAGATCACCGGCGCGGTCGAGGTGATGCGCGGCAAGATGCTGCGGGTCGACGCACCGGCCGGCGCTGTCGATGTCGTCGGCACCGGCGGCGATGGCTCCGGCTCCGTCAACGTTTCGACCTGCGCCTCCTTCATCGTCGCCGGCTGCGGCGTGCCAGTTGCCAAGCACGGTAATCGCGCGCTGTCGTCGCGCTCCGGTGCCGCAGACGTGTTGGCGGCCCTTGGCGTCAAGATCGACCTCACCCCCGAGGATGTCAGCCGCTGCCTGATGGAAACCGGCATCGGCTTCATGTTTGCGCCGGCGCATCATCCGGCCATGAAGAATGTTGGCCCGACCCGCGTCGAGCTCGCTACCCGCACGATTTTCAATCTGCTTGGGCCTCTGTCCAATCCCGCCGGCGTCACGCGGCAAATGGTCGGCGTGTTCTCGCGGCAGTGGGTGCTGCCGCTCGCACAGGTGTTGAAGAACCTCGGTTCGGAATCCGCCTGGGTGGTGCACGGCTCCGACGGCCTCGATGAGATCACCCTCACCGGCCCGACCTTCGTGGCGGCGCTGGAAAACGGCAATATCCGCAGCTTCGAGATTTCGCCCGAGGACGCTGGTCTGCCGCGCACCGGTCCGGATTCCCTGAAGGGCGGCGACGCGCAGGAAAACGCCGCCTCGCTGCAGGCCGTGCTCGACGGCAAGCCGAGTGCCTTCCGTGACGTGGCGCTCCTCAATGCAGCCGCGGCATTGATCGTGGCGGGCAAGGTCAAGGACATGAAGGAGGGCGTGGCACTCGGTCAGAAGTCGCTCGACAGCGGCGCCGCGCTGGAGAAGCTGAAGCGACTGGTCGCCGTCTCCAACGCCAAGGTGTGAGACAACGATGTCCGACATCCTGACCAAGATCGAAGCCTACAAGCGCGAAGAAATCGCGGCGGCGAAACGCGCCCATCCCATCGCTTCCATCGAAGCGCTGGCCAGGGCTGCGTCGGCGCCGCGCGGCTTCATGACCGCGATCCACAAGAAGCTCGACAAGAACGAGTTCGCGTTGATCGCCGAAATCAAGAAAGCCTCACCGTCCAAGGGGCTCATTCGCGAAGACTTCGACCCACCGACGCTGGCCAAGGCCTATGAGGCCGGCGGCGCCGCGTGTCTCTCGGTCCTGACCGATACGCCATCGTTCGAAGGCCATCTCGACTTCATGGTCGCGGCGCGCGCCGCGACCAAACTGCCGGTACTGCGCAAGGACTTCATGTTCGACACCTATCAGGTGGTCGAGGCGCGTGCCCATGGTGCCGATTGCATCCTGATCATCATGGCCGCACTCGACGATGCGCAGGCGCGTGATATCGAGGACGCTGCCATCGACCACGGCATGGACGTGCTGATCGAAATCCATGACCAGCCGGAGCTGGAGCGGGCACTGAATCTGCGCTCGCCGATGATCGGCATCAACAACCGCAACCTGCGCACCTTCGAGACCACGCTGACCGCCAGCGAAACGCTCGCGCCGATGATCCCCCGGGATCGTCTGAAGGTCGGCGAAAGCGGCATCTTCACGCCGGACGATCTTGCGCGCCTCGAGCGCGTCGGCATCTCCACCTTCCTGGTCGGGGAGAGCCTGATGCGGCAGGCGGACGTGACGGCGGCAACGCAAACGCTGCTCAAGCGCGCGAACGGAACGCATTGATCATGGCCGGCAAGACGAAGAAATCGAAGCAGGCCCCCGCCCTCACCCACATCGATTCCTCGGGCGAAGCCCGCATGGTCGATGTGTCGGAGAAACCGGCGACCGAACGCATCGCGGTGGCCGAAGGTCTGGTGATCATGAGCAAGGCGACGCTCGACATGATCATCTCCGGCAATGCCAAGAAGGGCGATGTGCTCGGCACGGCGCGTATCGCCGGCATCATGGCGGCAAAGCGTACGTCGGACCTGATCCCGCTGTGCCATCCGCTGGCGCTGTCGAAAGTCACCCTGGACATCACGCCCGACAAGAAACTGCCGGGCTGCCGCGTCCGTGCCGCCGTCAAGGTCAGTGGCCCGACCGGCGTCGAGATGGAAGCGCTCACTGCGGTGTCGATCGCGTGCCTGACGATCTACGACATGATCAAGGCCGTGGAGCGCGGTGTCCGCATCGAGGGCATCCACCTCGTCGAGAAAAAGGGCGGCAAGTCCGGGCACTATCTGGTGACGGACAACGCCGCGAATTGAATACCCCGCGGTCGCCCGGCGTCAGCCGCAGACATACACGCGCCGCCATCGCCAACCGTGATAAGTCCGCACCCGTACAACGTCATAGCAGTTGTCGTAATACGGATAGCCCATATAGGCGTAGGACGAACCGAATCCGATCGCAAACGGGGCGAAATTCCGGAAGTGGCGATTGTGGTGACCGAAGTGGTTGAAGCCTCGATTGGACACTCCGGCGAAATGTGCTCCACCGGACATGGCGGCGAAACGAGTTGCACCGAATCCGCCGCCGCGCAGGCCGCCCATGGCCATACCGCCGCCATGGAAGCCACCTCCGTGAAAACCACCACCACCGTGGAAACCACCACCACCGCCATGGCCGCCCCCGCCGCCGCGCGCGGAAGCATCCATCGGCACGGACGTCATGCCGATGGCCGCAATTGTGGCAAGTCCGATCAACATTTTCCTGAGCATGGCACACTCCTGTCGCAGGTGTGGGCCCCCATCCTCAGAACCCCGGTTGCCGCAAATAATTCCCGATGATCGCCAGGGACATCGAAACTGTTCGACATCGCGCAGCCGCTCATCGAGCTGCCCCCGCTGCGCGGCGAGCAGGACGCGCAACTTCTCATGAAGGTCCCAGAGCGCGTCATCGCTGCGAAATCGCGATCCTGCGCCATCATCGATCTTGTTTACGAACAATAACCGGGACCGCGCGCGACATGGGGGGTGTTTGGCGGCGGTCCCGGGCCACATCAAGCGACCAACCGGACGGATGAGACATCCAGGCTGGCTCTCGTGGCGGGATCTGCATTACCAAGCCGGACGAGGCCGGGTGTGAATGCGCGCTACATAGTTACGCGCGCGCATTGTAAGTTTTGCGGTAACCTGAATAGGGGCGGATTTCAGCGATCGCTGTCATCACGGTGTTTACGCACGAGACGTGGCCGGTTGCGCTGCGGCCGGAAACGACACGCGTTGCCGGCATCGGTGCGCAATTGGCTACTTGATCATCGGGCAGCCGCCTTCGGCCATCGGCCGGAACGCCTTTTCGGCCGGGATGGTCGAGAGCAGCTTGTAATAGTCATACGGTCCTTTCGACTCCGCCGGCTTCTTGATCTCGAACAGGTAGATCGGGTGGATGACGCGGCCATCGGCACGGATGGTGACCTCACCGAACAGTCTGTCCTTGCCCTTGAAGGTCTTCATCTGCGGTACGACAACACTGGCATCGTCGCTGCCCTTGGCGGCCACGGCATTGAGATAGGCCAGCGTGGAGGCATAGACGCCCGCCTGATTGGCGCTCGGCATCTTGCCGTTCATGCCCGGCCGCGCCGCAAAGCGTTTGCCAAAAGCGCGGGTGTCGTCATCCATGTCCCAGTAGAAGGATTCCGTCAGCAACAGGCCCTGCGCGGTCTTCAGGCCCATGCCGTGAACATCGTTGATGAAGATCAGGAACGCGACCAGTTTCTGCGGGCCGTCCTGCATGCCGAACTCGCCGGCCTGTTTCACCGCATTGATGGCATCGGCTCCGGCATTGGCGAGACCGATCACCTTGGCTTTGGAGCTCTGCGCCTGCAGCAAGAGCGAGGCGAAGTCGGAGGTGCCGAGCGGGTGCTTCGACGACCCCAGCACCTTGCCGCCATTCTTCGTGATGTAGTTGGTGGCCTCGGCCTCGATGCCCTGCCCCAGCGCGTAATTCACCGTGAGGAAGTACCAATCGTCACCGCCCCGCTGCATCATCGCTGCCGCCGTGGTGTTGCCTGTGGCCCATGCGTCGTTGACCCACTGGATGGTGTTCGGCGAGCAGTCCTTGCCGGTGAGGTCCGAGGTTGCTGTCGACGAAGCCAGGAACGTCATCCTGGTGTTGCGGGCGATATTGTTGATGGCGAGACCGACCGACGAATTCGGCACGTCGACGATGGCATCGACCTTCTCGACATCGAGCCATTTGCGCGCGATGGCGGAACCGACATCGGCCTTGTTCTGATGGTCGGCATAGACGATCTCGACCTTGATGTTCTTGCCGCCGCCGTTGAAATCCTCGGCGGCCATTCGCGCGGCTTCCACCGAGCCCATTCCGTTGGTGTCCTGGAACACGCCGGAAATATCGTTGAGCACACCGACGCGCACCACATCGTCGGACACCTGCGCCTGCACCGCCGTCGTCATCACGCAGGATGCCGCGGCCGCCAAAACTGTCTTCAAGCCCTTCATTGTCGTCTTCCCCCTCTGACTTTGTTACGCGGGTCCGGACGTTGCCGGTCGCGATCTTGCTTGCGAGTTACACCTGTCGCTCCGGCAGCCGGAGCACGAGGCCGTCGAGCGCCTCGGTGATCCTGATCTGGCACGACAGCCGGCTGTTCGGCAGCCGCTCGCTGGCGACACCTTCCAGCAACTCATCCTCGTCGGTACCGACTGCGCCAACCTTGCCCAGCCAGTTGCCGTCGACATAGACATGGCAGGTGGCACAGACCGCGCCGCCGCCGCATTCGCCCGTGATACCGTCGATGCCATGCAGCAGCGCCGTATACATGGCGCTGTCGCCGTCATTGGCGCTGACTGTCTCGGCGCGGTCGTCGTGATGAATGAACGTAATGCTCGGCATGGAATCCTCAGGCAGGCGTGAAGCTGACCGGCAGGCTTTCCAGCCCGCGCAGCGTGTTGTTGTAGCGGCGCTTGACCTCGCCGGTGATCTCGATGGCTGCGACCTTGCGCGCCAGTGCGGACAGCATCACCTCGCCCTCGAGCCGGGCCACGAGCTGCCCGACGCACATGTGGATCCCGGAGCCGAAGCCGACATGGCCCGATGTCTTGCGGGTGATGTCGTATCGTTCGGGATCGGCCCAGCGGCGCGGATCGCGGTTGGCTGCGGCCAGGAACATCAGCACCTTCTCGCCCTCACCGACGCGGCAGCCGCTGATCTCGACGTCGCGCGTCGTGGTGCGGAAGAAGGTCTGGACGGGGCTTTCGTAACGCACCGCTTCCTCGAAAGCGTTGCGCGCCAGCGACAGGTCGCTGCGCAACCGCGCGAATTCCTGCGGGTAGCGCGCCAGGCAATAGACCGCGGCACCGATGCCGTTCACCGTCGTGTCCAGTCCCGCCGACAGCAGCGAGCGCACCAGCAGTGGCGCCTCGTCCGCGGTGATGTCGCCAGTCTCGACCCGCGCATGGATGCAGGCGCCGAAACCACCGGGCGCGAGATTCTCGCGCTGGCATTGCGACTGCACATAGGCCTGATGCGGTGCCGAGCGTTCGATGGCGTCCTGACGCAATTTGTTCGGCGGCCCGAAGGCATTGAAGACGAGACCGGCATAAGGCAGCAGGTTTTCGCGGCCCTCCTGTTGCAGGCCCACCGCATCGGGAAACACCGACAAAGGATAGGCTTCGGCGAGATCCGCGATGGCGTCGAAACTGCCCCGCTCCAGGAGCTCATCGACCTTTGCATCAGCCGCCGCGGCAAACCCGTCCCGCAACTGCTTCATCACTGCCGGCGACAACACCTTGTTGAGAACCGCGCGCGTACGCGTATGCGCCGGCGGGTCGGCTTCGAGAATGAGGCTGGGCGGCCGCCACGGCTTCTCCTTGGCGAAGTCGCTCAGACCCACGCCGCGGCTCGAGCAGAACGTTGCGGGATCGTTCAGTACCGCATGAACTTCGGCATAGCGCGCCACCGCATAGACGTTCCATTTGTCGAGATACACCACCGGTCCAGCCTCACGCAGCACCTCGTGGGTGGGATGCGGATCGGCGAAGAAGTCCATAGCGAAGGGATCGACGTCGAGATGGACGACAGGCTGGGGTCCCGCGCCGTTCGGCATCGGGCTGCCAAAAGCCAGCACCTGCGTGGTGTGGGGCGGCGCTGTCGTAACCGTGGCGACCATGTAAACCTCCCGTATTTTCTTGTTGGCAATTGCGGCTGCGTATCTCTATTCCTCAGGACCACGTGATCTCGCCGATTTCGACGGCATCACGCAGGCAGGCAGGATCGTGGCGCATGAGCAAGACTGGATCGGGCAAATCGGCTCGAAAGCCCGCCAAGGCGAAAGCGACAAAGGCCAATGTCAGGACTGTCGCCGCGAGAGCGCCCGCTTCCAAAGGCGGGCAACTGCTCGATCTCGAGCGCTATGTGCCGGCCTTCATCACCTTCATTGCGAACAAGCTCTCGCGCAACGCGACCGTCCTCTATCAGAAGCGGTTTGGCGTGAATGTCACCGAGTGGCGCATCATGTCGCTGCTGGCGATCGAGCCCGGCATTCCCGCCTCGCGCATCTGCCACGTCATCGGTTTCGACAAGGGGCCTGTCAGCCGCACGCTGGCCATGCTGGAAGAGCGCGGCCTGGTCGCCATCAACGCCGACCCCGACGACGCGCGGACCCATTCCATTACGCTGACAACGAAAGGGCGCACGACCCATGACGCCGTCATCGTGACCGCGCTGGAACGCGAGCGAAAGCTGCTGTCCTGTCTGGATGAAAGCGAACGCGAAGTGCTCGTCGACCTGCTGCGACGCATTCACAGCAATCTCGGCGCTGTGACCGGCTAAGCCGGCACGGATCGCGCACGCAGCATCAAGCGCTGTCCCGCACAAGCGGTCCACCATCGTTCCTCTCCCTGCGGGGCGCGGCAGTTGACTGCTCTCTTACGCGCCCTCTCTGGAAAGGCTCTCATGAATTAGTTGCCTCGGCAACAAAAATTATCGGGACGGTTTGTCACGAGGGGCAAGGATTTTCTGTCACCATCCGCTAACCTGCGCTGCAGCACGTCCGTTGCCGAATTTCAGAGATCGTTAGAGGAAGCTGATGACCTTGCCCCTCGCGCCCCACTCCGCCGACGCGCTGCTGTTCGATCTCGGCCGCGTCGTGATCAATTTCGATATCGAGCGAACGGTGACCGCATGGGCTGAGCGCGCCGGATGCAAGCCAGCGGATATCCTTGCGCGCTTCGTCCGCGACGAGACGTTCTGGCGTTATGAGACCGGCTTGATCAGCGACGAAGAATTCTTCGCAATGCTGCGGCAATCGCTCGGCGTCACGCTCTCTGATGCAGAGCTTCTCGCAGGCTGGAATGCCACATTTATCGGCGAAATGCCCGGCATCGCACCGCTGCTCGAGCGGGCTGCGACACGCTTGCCGCTCTACGCCTTCTCAAACACCAACAACGCGCATGTCGCGCATTTCTCGCAGCACTACGCCAAGGTGCTCTCGCATTTCCGCGAAATCTTCCTGTCGTCGACAATCAAGCTGCGCAAGCCCCATGCGGACGCCTATCAGCACGTGATCTCAGCCATCGGCGTGCCCGCTGAACGCATCGTGTTCTTCGATGACCTCAAGGAAAATATCGACGGCGCCCGTGCTTGCGGATTGCAGGCCGTCCACGTCACCTCGCCGACTTCCGTCGCCGAGGCGCTGACGGCACTCGGGCTTTAAGCCCGCGAGATGCGCTGGAAGGCGATGCTGGTGAGCACGCCGAGCAGTGCCCAGAACAGCAGGCTGGTCAGTGTCGCCGCAACCACGAAACTGTGCGACAGGGCTTCCGGGACATCGGTGTGGCCCGCAGGCGCCTGGGGCGCCCCGATCAGATGCGGCAGCACGATCAGGCCGAGGCCGAGAATGGCGGCCCATGACGCCTTGCGGAACACCAGCAGGCCAAGCCCCGCGGCGGTGGCGCAGGCGGTGCCGATCCACCAGGTCTGGCGCAGCGTGAGGTCGGCGACCGGCATGCCTGGAAGCTCCGGCGGCAGGCCAAGTCCAGGCGCCATGGTGAACACGATAAAGCCACCGAGACCCCAGAACAGTCCTTCGCGCCATTCGACCGCACGGCCACGCAGCGCGAAGATGCCGGCCAGCAGCAATGCGAAACCGATGGCGGTCAGGATATTGGCGCCGGTGGTGAAGGCATTGCGCTGAAAGCCCTCGGCGGGCTCCCATTCGGCCTCATGGCTATGGGCGGCGGCGCCATGGTCGTGCGGATGCGCGGGCTGCGCGGCAGCCGTCGGCGCGACAGCAGCCGGAGCTTCCGCCTTGCGCTCATAGACTTCGCTTTTCTGGATCAGCGGAATGGTCCCGACCATCTGTGCGCCGGTGACGGCAGCGCCAGTGATCACGCCAGCCAGCGCTGCCGAGAAAACGATCGACCTGAAGACGGACATATCTCAGTGGCAGGGGAACGCGTTGGCGTGGCGCGTGTCATGGGCCGCATTGTGGACGGCGCTGATATGCGAGAACCCGACCACGCCGACGATGAACAGACCGAGCGCCATGGCCAGAACGGCCTGCACGACGACATTGACGTCGGTGGTGACGGCGGAGATCTGGGCGGTCTGGGTCTGTTGCATCGGAATCCTCGCGAAATAGAGGGCCAATTTAGCCGAGTTGTACCGGCGGCGCGACCGCTAATTTTGCATCGCGCGGGCCAGATCGCGGCTGGTCAGATGGAAATTCGCATCAGCCGCCACCGAGGCGCGCACGAGCTTGGCGCCGGCCGCCGCCTGGAACACCCCACTGTGGTCGCGGAAATAGGCTGCGCATTCCTCCGGCGACGGATAGCGCCGGAGCAGCGTCCGGAACGCATGACGGTGCACCATACACAGCCCGCGATGGCCGGACGGCCGGAATGCCAGCGCATCGACATCTACCCGCCAGACAGGCTCATCATCGTCGGTTTCAGCGTGGTTGTCGGTCATGATCGCCAATGTCTATCGTGTTTCCCGGCCCTGCCAAAGCTGCCGTGGTTTTGCGTCCGCTCCCGCTCTCCGCTATGACGGGCGCCCACACTGCCGGAGATCCCCGCGATGGCCCTGATGCCGGTTACCGATGCCATGGCTGCGATTCTCGCGGGCGCCGATGCGCTGCCTGAGGAGATGGTGCCGCTGGAAGATGCATTCCACCGCGTGCTCGCCCGCGACATCGCTTCGCTGCGAACGCAGCCGCCAGAGCCCATGTCAGCGATGGACGGTTATGCTGTGCGCGCTGCCGATGCGACACTGGGCGCCAAGCTCCGCGTCATCGGCGAGATCGCCGCGGGCAAGCCGTTCCACCGCCCGCTGCAGACCGGCGAAGCCCTGCGAATTTTCACCGGCGGCGTGCTGCCCGCTGGTGCCGACGCCGTCGTAATCCAGGAAGACACCGCGCGCGATGGCGACGTCGTCGGGATCAACGAGGCCGCCATCTCCGGCAAGCATATCCGCCCGGCCGGCGTCGATTTTAACGAAGGGGACGTGCTGCTGCGCGCCGGCACCCGCCTCACCGATCGCGACCTTGCGCTTGCCGCGGGCATGAACCATCCGTCATTGCCCGTGCGGCGACGGCCGGTCGTTGCCGTGCTTGCCACCGGCGATGAACTGGTGATGCCCGGCGCGGTCCCCGGCCCCGGCCAGATCGTGCTCTCCAATGGCTTCGCACTGCGTGCGCTGGCGCGTGCCGAAGGCGCCGAGGTGGTCGATCTCGGCATCGCCGTGGATACGCTGGAGGCGACCACGGCAGCCATTCAGCGCGCGATCGATCTGAGGGCCGACGTGCTGATCACCACCGGCGGCGCGTCGGTCGGCGACCACGACCTCGTGCAGCAATCCCTGATCAATGCCGGCGTCGAGATGGCGTTCTGGCGCATCGCCATGCGCCCCGGCAAACCGATGATGCATGGACGCCGCGAGGGAATGCGCGTCATCGGCCTGCCCGGCAATCCCGTCTCGTCCTATGTCTGCGGTTTCCTGTTCATGGTGCCGCTGCTGCGCGCGCTATCCGGCCGAAACGAAATCGCTCACGCGCTCGAACCCGCGGTGCTCGGACGCGACCTCGCCGCCAACGACCAGCGCGAAGATTATCTGCGCACGCGTTTAGAAACGCGCGCGGACGGCACCGTGGTGGCGACGCCGGTGATGAAACAGGACTCATCGCTGCTGGGAAATCTGGCTGTTGCCGAAGGACTTCTGATCCGCAGGCCATTCGCACCGGCTGCGGTTGCCGGCGATTCCTGCGTGATCATTCGTCTGCCAATCTAGCTGACGAAACACCTCACAGAACGCCGCCGCCGTCGAAACTCCTGCTCACGGCATATTCCCAAAAGCTTTTTCCTGACTGAGATACCTCAACGCGGTTTCAGTCACTGAATTGTCACGTAACGCAGCGAGAGATCGCAGCGAAACAAGATCGGTGGACAGATGGACTATTTCAAACGCTTCAATTTCCTGTTTGCGATGCCAACATTCGACGCCGACGATCTCGAAGGCATTCGCCTCAATCAGATCGTCGATGAGATCGAGCGTTCCGGCTTCGAGGTCGTCAAGGCGCGCAAGCTTGAAGACGCCACGATCGCAGTCCAGACCGACGCGGCGATCGGCTGCATGGTAGTCGACTGGGGCAAGAAGGGCCTCGAAGGCAAGACCGCAGCACTGATCAACCTGATGCGCAAACGCGGCCTGGACTTCCCCATCATCCTGCTGATCCGCCGCAAACGGTTCGAGGACGTCCCGGTCGAGGTGCTCGATTTCATCGACGGCTATGTGTTCCTCTCCGAGGAAACGCCACCCTTCATCGCCAAGAACCTGATCAGCCGCCTCAAGCAATATGCCGAGACGCTGAAGACGCCGTTCTTCGGCGCGCTGGTGGATTATGCCGAGGAAGGCAACCAGCTCTGGACCTGCCCGGGCCACAATGGCGGCGTGTTCTACAGCCGCAGCCCGATCGGGCGCGTGTTCATGGAACATCTCGGGGAAGCGGTGTTTCGCGACGACCTCGACAATTCCGTGCTCGATCTCGGCGACCTGCTGACTCATGAAGGTCCCGCCTTGCAGGCGCAGAAGGAAGCCGCGCAGATTTTTGGCGCGGAGAAGACCTATTTCGTGCTCAACGGCACCTCTACGTCCAACAAGGTCGCGCTGTCGGCTTTGGTCACCGATGGCGATCTGGTGCTGTTCGATCGCAACAACCACAAGGCGGCCTTGCACGGCGCGTTGATGATTTCGGGCGGTGTGCCGATCTATGTGCCCACGTCGCGCAATCCGTGGGGCCTGATCGGCCCGATGGACTGGGCCGCCACCGACGAGGCCGCGCTGCGCGAGCGCATCCGCACCAATCCGCTCGTCACCGATCCCGAGGCGTGGAAACGCCCGCGCCCTTTCCGTGTCGCGGTCGTGGAACAGTGCACCTATGACGGCACCATCTACAGCGCCGAGATGATCATCGCGCGCATCGGCCATCTCTGCGATTACATCCTGTTCGACGAAGCCTGGGCCGGCTTCATGAAATTCCACCCGCTCTATGCCGGCCGCTTCGCCATGGGGCTCAAGGAGCTCGGCCCGGATTCGCCGGGCATCATTGCGACGCAGTCGACCCACAAGCAGCTCGCGAGCTTTTCGCAGGCGTCGCAGATCCATATGAAGGATCGGCATATCCGCGGGCAGAAGCGCCGCGTCGAGCATCGGCGCTTCAACGAAAGCTTCATGCAGCACGCCTCGACCTCACCATTCTATCCGCTGTTCGCATCATTGGATGTCGGCGCGCAGATGATGAAGGGCCGCTCCGGCGAAGTGTTGTGGGACGACACGATCCGCCTTGGCATCGAACTGCGCAAGAAGATGCGCGCGGTGCGCCGCGAGTTCGAGGAGAAGGAAACCCGCGCCGAGCGCCGCTGGTTTTTCGAACCCTTCGTGCCCGAGCGCGTCGCCATTCCCGACGCAGCCAGCGAAGGCGCTGTTCACAATGTGCCCTGGGAAAGCATCGGCACCGACCAGCTGGCCACCAATCCGTCCTACTGGCAGCTCGCACCTGACGCCGCCTGGCATGGCTTTCCCGGCATGGTCGCCGGTTTCGCCATGACCGATCCGAACAAGCTGACGGTGCTGACGCCGGGCTTCGATCGCACCACCGGCGCCTATGCCGACCATGGCATCCCTGCTCCGGTGGTCGCTCAGTTCCTGCGCGAGAACCGCATCGTCCCCGAGAAGAACGACCTCAACTCGCTGCTCTTCCTGCTGACACCCGGCGTGGAAGCCAGCAAGGCCGGCACGCTGATATCGGGCCTTGTCGCCTTCAAGAAATTTCATGACGACAACGCGCTGCTTGAAGACGTCATCCCGGAATTCGCACGGCGCAGGCCCGCGCGTTATGCGGGCATACGTCTGCGGGATCTGTGCGGCGACATGCACCGGTTCTTCCGCGAGGCCAATGTGAGCGAACTCCAGACCAAGCAATTCTCCGCTGACCATCTGCCGGAGATCGCCATGTCACCTCACGATGCCGCGCGCTGTCTGGTGCGCAACGACGTCGATTACCTCCCGATCGACGAAATATTCGGGCGCGTCGCGACGACGCCGTTCGTTGTCTATCCGCCCGGCATCGCGACGATCGTCCCCGGCGAACGGCTCACCGACCGCTCAAAGCCGATGATCGACTATCTCCGGATGTTCGAGACCTGCTTCAACACCTTCCCGGGCTTCGACGTCGAAATTCAGGGCATCTACCGCAAGGTCGACGCCAATGGCCGGATCCGGCTTTACACTTACGTGGTCTCCGAATAGGGAGCACGTAAGGAGCCTGATTTGCCAACGGAACTCGAACAGCCGGTCGTCATCCGACCATCACGCGACACCGACGTGGATGCCATGCTGGCGATCTATCGCCGGCACATCCGGCAAGGCGTCGAGGAAGGCGTCAGCGACGCCGACACGCCGCAGCCCGACGATCTCAGAGACCGGCGCAAGAACCTGCGCAGCAAACGGTTCCCGCATCTCGTCGCCACGCAAGGCGGCGAGGTCGTGGGCTACGCCTATGTGGTGCTGTTCCGCAAACGACCGGCCTATCGCTACACGGTCAAGCATTCGATCTATATCCACCACGGACATGTCGGCCAGGGCATCGGCCGACTGTTGATGCGCGAACTCATCGACGTCTGCGCGGCGGCCGGCTTCCGGCAGATCATCGGCTATATCGATGCCGACAACACGGCCTCGCTCGGCCTTCATGAGAGCTTCGGCTTTGCCCGCGTGGGCCTGCTACCCGGTGTCGCCTATCGCTCCGGCCGCTGGGCCGACACGATCATGGTTCAGCGCTCGCTAGCCACCGGCTCCACGACTCCGCCGCCGCCCGTCGGGCGGGTGACGTCCGCATAGCGCAAGCTCCGGCAGGAGCGTTTTCGGTATCCGGCAAGAGATCGACGACCGGCCAGGAACAGCCCCTCAGCCGCGCTCAATGCGCTTTCCGTTGACGGCAAATTAAGCATTGCGGAACACATATGGAACATATAGTGTTCGTTCATGATTTGTTTCGAGATTCTGTGGCTTTGAGTAGTTTGAGAGTGCCCGAACTCGCGCAACCGATCTTCGAATGATCGCCCCTGGATTGAGGCTCACCGTTCGAAGGCCCTTTGAAACGCACGCGGCGGCCGACACCGTCAACTGAGGATGGCTTCAGATGCTCACGCGCAAACAATACGAACTCCTGCGATTCATCGATCAACGGCTGAAGGAAGCCGGCGTCCCGCCCTCCTTCGACGAAATGAAGGATGCGCTCGACCTGCGCTCCAAGTCCGGCATTCACCGTCTGATCACGGCGCTGGAAGAACGCGGCTTCATCCGCCGGCTGCCGAACCGCGCCCGCGCCATCGAAGTCATCAAGTTGCCAGAGCTCGGCGCGCCGGTTACTGGCGGCACCGGCCGCCGCGGCTTCACACCCAGTGTCATCGAAGGCACGCTCGGCAGGGTGCGTCCGGCCGCCAGCATCGGTAGCGGCGATGACGATAACGGTCGGACTGTCGCCATCCCGGTGATGGGCCGGATCGCCGCAGGTACGCCGATCGAGGCCCTGCAGACCCGCAGTCACACCATCAGCATGCCCGCGGACATGCTCGGCTCCGGCGAACATTACGCGCTCGAAGTGCGCGGCGATTCCATGCAGGACGCCGGCATTCTGGACGGCGATACCGTGCTGATCCAGCGCAACGAGAGCGCCGACACCGGCGACATCGTGGTGGCCCTGATTGACGACGAGGAAGCCACGCTGAAGCGCTTCCGTCGCCGCGGCGCGTCGATCGCGCTGGAGCCTGCCAACGACGCCTATGAAGTCCGCATCCTGCCACCCAACCGGGTCCGCATTCAGGGCAGGCTGATCGGCCTGTACCGGCGCTACTAAGCCAAGGCTGTCGCATTGACGGACTACTGATCTTCGGGTTGAAGATCAGTTTCCGCCGGCGTCGCATCGAGCGGCCGGTTTTGCTGCGGACGACCCGCCTGTGGCGTGTCGGGTGATGGCTCATCGGGAATGGCGCGTGACCACGGGCGATCCAAGCCGCGCGGCCGCACAGCGTCGATAGCAAAGCCGTTCGCCTTTCGCTGCACACTCATCGCCCCATTTCGTTGCAGGCGATCCTGATCGATCACCAACGCACGGCAATCCTTTGGCGGTTGTTTCGTCGTGATGATGAGCGCCGCGTTCTCGCAGTCATCCGTGAATGCACCCGGCTGCAGCACCAGTGCCACCAAAGCACCATCAGCGAGCGGCGTGATGCATCCGTCGCGGTCGCAGGACACGCCATGGCTGAGGGAGCCATCCGTCGGCAGGCGCGCATCTGCATCGCCGGCGAGCCACTCTTTCAGCAGAAACGTATCCTTGACGCTGCGCATCACGCGCAGAAGCCCGTCCCTGCCCCGTACCGCGACGCTGTGACCGTCACCCGAGATCAGCACATCCGGCTGCTTGACCAGTAACGCCCAGACAATCGAGAGCGCCAGCACGCCAGCCCCCGCGAAGCGCAACGGCGTGCGCAGCAGTCCGAGGACGATGATGCCGATACTGGCTAGTATCAGCGGTCCGGTCCCGAAGGCCGGCATCCGGCCGATGGCGCCGGGCAACGCGGCGACCCATTGCGCGACCACGATCATCCACTGGATGCCGAGATCCATCAGCCCCCAGAACACGCCGTCAAAGCCGAACGGCATAGCCACGAGCCCGAGAATGCCGGCAGGCATCACAAGCGCGGAGACCACCGGCATCGCCAGCAGATTGGCGAGGACGCCGTAAGGCGTGACGCGATGAAAGTGAAACGCGGCATAGGGCGTCGTGGCGAGGCCTGCCACCAGCGAGGCCAGCACGAGCATTGCAATCTCGCGTCCACCCCATAGCGCCACGCGCGCTGTCGCGGAATGATCGGGAGAGGCAAACAGCGCGGGCATGCCGATCTGCACCAATGCGACCAGCCCCAGTGTCGCGGCGAATGACATCTGGAAACTCGGATGAATCAACGCTTCGGGCGCCACGATCAGTACGATCATCGCGGCCACCGCCAGCGTGCGGAACGTCACCGCGCGGCGATCGACCATGACGGCGATCAGCACCACGGCCGTCATGAAGAACGAACGTTGCGTCGCGACCTCGCCGCCGGACAGCAGCAGATAGAATAGCGCTGCGAACAGCGCCGCCGCTGCCGCGACCTTCTTGATCGGGAATGTCACCGTCAGCACGGGGATCAGCGCCAGCAGCGCGCGTATCGCGAAGAACACCACGCCGGCGACGACGGCCATGTGATAGCCGGAGATCGACAGTACATGACCGAGGCCGGAGATGAACATCGCGTCGTTGACGTCGGTGGAAATTGCATCGCGGCGCCCCGTGAGCAGCGCTGTCGCAATAGCGCGGTTGTCGCCTGTAAGCACGGTACGGATTCGTGCGTCGATGGCGTCACGCAGCCCCTGCATGGTCGCCGAATAGCGTAGCGTCACACTCGGCTGTACCGGCGGATCGACGGCCTTGATGCCGCCCGTCACAAAACCGGACGCGCCGATGCCCTGAAAATACAGATCGCGTCCGAAGTCGTAGCTGCCCGGCCGGAGCGGCGACAGCGGCGGCTGCAACCTTGCCTTCAATTCGATGAAACGACCGACGGCAGGCGCGGTCCCTTTCTTCACCGAGAGCCGGACACGCGTCAGCTTTGGTGCGGCGCGCGGGCTGTCCATCGTCGCGACGCGCAGCACGAAGCGGTCCGTGCGCTCCCGTTCTTCATGGGTTTCCACAAAGCCGGTCAACGCGACGGAATAGAGCGGCTTCGCCAGAACCTCATGCCCCACGCGTGAGGTCTTCACGGCGGCCACAGCAAAGCCGGCCGCGATGGCTGCAACAAGCATGATCGGTGGAAACCATCGTTGTCGCCGCAGCAGAAACGCGGCCAAGCAAAGAAGGCTCGCTGTCGCGGCGGCAACCCAGGCCACCGGTTCGCGCTCGGCGGCAAAATACAGCGCGATGCCGCTGCCGAAAGCGATCGGCACCCAGGGCAGCAAGCGACCGGGACCGGCTTCGGCCTGCACCCACGTCCGGAGCTTCTCGACGCGCAAAGTTGATGACGACGCTGACGGAAGAGCAACGCCTGCCGTGGCCGGCGGCGGCCATGTGGTCGCCGTACCGGATCGGCCCCGCCGCTGTTGCTGATCCCCGCCCCGCGCCATCGAACGCCCGCACGCCACGCTCGCCCTCCCGAATGCTATCGGAAGGGCTGCCGGCGACTAGCGGAACGGATGCAGAATCCGAAAACTAATCCCTGGGGCTGCGGAGGGCGGCAGGATGGGTAGAGCGTCTTCGCGAAACCCATCAACACCAAACATGACCGTGATGGGTTTCGCACCGGCGCAAGCGCCCCGGTGCTTTACCTACACCTGAGCTCAGGCGAGCTTGGCGTAGCTGTCGCGCAGACCGACGGTGCGGTTGAAAACGAGCTTGCCCGGCGCTGAATCCTTGTCACGGCAGAAGTAGCCCTGACGCTCGAACTGCACGACGTCGCTCGTATTGTCACTCGCCAGCGCCGGCTCAAGCATGGCGCCGCTGAGTGTCTCCAGCGACTCCGGATTGATCTGCGATGCGAACTCGGCCGCATTGGGCTGCGGATCGGCAAACAGCTGGTTATAGACACGCACTTCCGCCGGCACGGCATCCGCGGCGCTCACCCAATGGATCGTCGCCTTGACCTTGCGGCCGTCCGGCGCATTACCGCCACGGGTTTCCGGATCATAGGTGCAGCGCAGTTCGACCACCTCGCCAGCATCGTTCTTGATGACGCTCTTGCAGGTGATGAAATAGCCGTAGCGCAAACGGACCTCGCGGCCCGGCGCCATGCGGAAGAATTTCTTCGGCGGCTCTTCCATGAAGTCGTCATGCTCGATGTAGAGCTCGCGGCCGAACGGGATCTGCCGCGTGCCCAGCGCTTCATCATCGGGATGATTGACCGCTTCGAGCTGCTCGACCTGTCCCTCGGGATAGTTCTCGATCACCACCTTCAGCGGCTTCAGCACAGCCATGCGCCGCTGCGCCGTGCGGTTCAGCGTCTCGCGCACGGCGAAATCGAACATCGAGATATCGACGGTCGAGTTGGCCTTGGCGACGCCGATACGCTTGATGAATTCACGCAGCGCTTCGGCCGGAATGCCGCGGCGCTGCAAGCCGGCCAGCGTCGGCATGCGCGGATCATCCCAGCCGGTGACATGGCCGCCGCGCACGAGTTCGGTCAGCACGCGCTTCGACAGCAGCGTGTAGGTCATGTTGAGGCGCGCGAATTCATACTGATGCGGGCGCGACGGCACCGGCAGGTTTTCCAGGCACCAGTCGTACAACGGACGGTGGTCCTCGAATTCCAGCGTGCAGATCGAATGCGTCACATGCTCGATGGCGTCGGACTGGCCATGCGCGAAGTCATAGGACGGATAGATGCTCCATGCCGTGCCGGTGCGCGGATGATGCGCGTGCAGGATGCGGTAGATCACGGGATCGCGCAGATTGATGTTGCCCGACGCCATGTCGATCTTGGCGCGCAGTACACGTGCGCCGTTCGGAAATTCGCCTGCGCGCATGCGGGTGAACAGGTCGAGGTTTTCCTCGACGCTGCGATCCCGGAACGGGCTGTTCTGACCGGGCTCGGTCAGCGTGCCCCGTTTGACGCGGATTTCCTCCTGCGACTGATCGTCCACATAGGCCTTGCCGGCGCGGATCAGGTCCTGGGCCCAAGCATACAGCTGCTCGAAATAGTCCGAGGCGAAATGCAGGTTGCCCTCCCCCCACTCGAAACCAAGCCAGCGCACATCGCGCTGGATCGCGTCGATATATTCCTGCTCTTCCTTGGTCGGATTGGTGTCGTCGAAGCGCAGGTTGCAGTGCCCGCCGAATTCCTCCGCAATGCCGAAATTCAGGCAGATCGACTTGGCGTGGCCGAGATGCAGGTAGCCGTTGGGCTCCGGCGGAAAGCGCGTCACCACGCTCTTGTGCCTGCCGGATTGCAGGTCCGCCGCAACGATGTCGCGGATGAAGTCACGGCCTGCGTCGGATACCGATTCGTCTGTCATTTGCTGCCTTTCAAGCTGCGCCCTATGTGCCAAATCCGGAAGGCCGCGCCAAGGGCCGGATCAGGCGCCGGATCCCGCGAAAGGGCATTTTCCGATCCGGTTCCGGCCCAAAAACCGCATTTATTCGCCGTGAGACAGCGCCCTGTCGTTGTGATAAACGCCCGCCAACAGTCACCCCCGAATTGATCGAACCCTTTGCTATGAGCACTCCCGTCGTTACCCGCTTCGCTCCTTCGCCGACCGGCTTCCTCCATATCGGCGGCGGACGCACCGCGCTGTTCAACTGGCTCTATGCCAAGAAGACCGGCGGCAAGATGCTGCTGCGGATCGAGGATACTGACCGCGAGCGCTCCACCGATGCTGCGATCGACGCCATTATCGACGGGTTGAAGTGGCTGGGCATTGATTGGGATGGCGACACGGTCTTCCAGTTCGCCCGTGCCGGCCGGCACCGCGAGGTCGCCGAGCAATTGCTCGCCGAGGGCAAGGCCTATTATTGCTATGCCAGTGCCGAGGAGCTGCAGCAGATGCGCGAGACGGCCCGCGCCGAGGGCAAGTCCAAGCTCTATAACGGGCTATGGCGTGATCGCGATCCGTCCGATCCGCGCCCCGATATCAAGCCGACAATCCGCCTGAAGGCACCGCTCACGGGCGAGACCGTGATCGAGGATCAGGTACAGGGCCGCGTGGTCTGGCAGAACGAGAACCTCGACGATCTCGTGCTGCTGCGCGGCGACGGCAACCCGACCTACATGCTGGCCGTGGTCGTCGACGACCATGACATGGGCGTGACCCATGTCATCCGCGGTGACGACCATCTGATCAACGCCGCCCGCCAGAAGCAGATCTACGACGCGCTGGGCTGGACCGTCCCCAGCATGTCGCACATTCCCCTGATCCACGGACCGGATGGCTCGAAACTGTCAAAGCGCCACGGCGCGCTTGGCGTCGAAGCCTATCGCGCGCTGGGCTATGTCCCGGCCGCCCTGCGGAATTACCTGGTACGGCTCGGCTGGAGCCATGGCGATCAGGAAATCTTCTCGACCCAGGAGATGATCGACGCGTTCGACCTGTCGGGGATCGGCCGTTCCGCCGCGCGTTTCGATTTCGCCAAGCTCGAAAATCTCAACGGTCACTACATCCGTCACACCGACGATCAATCCCTCGTGACCATGTTCGAGGACGTACTGAATTACGTCCCCGGCGGCCTCGACCTGAAGCCGAAGCTCAACGACACCACCCGCGCCCAATTGCTGCGCGCCATGCCGGGCCTGAAGGAACGCGCCAAGACGTTGATCGAACTGATCGACGGCGCCAACTTCATCTTTGCCGATCGCCCGCTGGCGATGGAGCCAAAGGCGCAGGCCGCCTTGACGCCGGAAACCCGGGTGTTGATCGGCAAACTGCGCACGGCGCTGGAAAGCGTTACGGATTGGACCGCTGCGAATACCGAGGCGGCGACACGCGCCTTTGCCGAGGCCGAAGGCATCAAGCTCGGCGGAGCCGCACAGCCGCTGCGCGTCGCGCTGACCGGCAAGACCACCTCGCCCGGAATCTTCGACGTTCTGGCAGTATTGGGGCGGCAGGAATGTCTGGACCGGCTGGCCGATCAGGCATCTATTTAGCATAGCTGTAGGCCGCTTTTGCCCGCCTTGCAGCGCACACAGCAATACGCTACGCATTCTGGCGAATGCTCTGGAATTCCCGGCTAGCCTCCCCATTTCTCCTGAAATGTCGGTGGTTTGCCGGCCCCTCAACGATCTCATCGGGGACCACGCGATGGACGCAAAAACCAATACCAAATCCGCAACGCTGACAGTCGACGGCAAGAGCTTCGACCTGCCGATCCACAGCGGGACCGTCGGCCCTGATGTCATCGACATCGGCAAGCTCTACGCCCAGTCCGGGATGTTCACCTACGATCCGGGCTTCACCTCGACGGGCAGCTGCCAGTCCAAAATCACCTATATCGATGGCGATGCCGGTATCCTCGAATACCGCGGCTACCCCATCGAGCAGCTCGCCGAGAAGGGCGATTTCCTCGAGACCTGCTACCTACTGCTGTACGGGGAACTCCCGACCAAGAAGCAGAAGACAGAGTTCGATGCGCTGGTCACCAACCACACGATGGTTCACGACCAGATGAGCCGCTTCTTCCAGGGCTTCCGCCGCGACGCGCATCCCATGGCCGTGATGGTCGCATCGGTTGGCGCCCTCGCCGCGTTCTACCACGACTCAACCGATATCAACGATCCGAAGCAGCGCGATATCGCGTCGATCCGCATGATCGCCAAGATCCCGACGCTCGCCGCGATGGCCTACAAGTACACGATCGGTCAGCCTTTCGTGTATCCGACCAACTCGCTCGACTTCGCGGCGAACTTCATGAAGATGTGCTTCGCGGTGCCGTGCGAGGATTACAAGGTCAATCCGGTGCTCACCAGGGCGTTGGACAAGATCTTCACGCTTCACGCCGACCACGAGCAGAACGCGTCGACCTCGACGGTTCGTATTGCCGGCTCATCCGGCGCCAATCCGTTCGCCTGTATCGCCGCCGGTATCGCCTGCCTGTGGGGTCCCGCGCATGGCGGCGCTAACGAAGCTGCGCTGCAGATGCTGGCCGAGATCGGCACCGTCGACAAGATTCCTGACTTCATCGCCAAGGTGAAGGACAAGAATTCCAGCGTCCGTCTGATGGGCTTCGGTCACCGCGTGTACAAGAACTACGATCCGCGCGCGAAGATCATGCAGCAGACATGCCATGAGGTTCTCAAGGAAACCGGCCACGGCGGCGACGAGATGCTCGCCGTTGCGATGGAGCTTGAGAAGATCGCGCTGTCGGACCAGTATTTCATCGACCGCAAGCTGTACCCGAATGTCGACTTCTATTCGGGCATCACGCTGAAGGCGATGGGCTTCCCGACCTCGATGTTCACCGTGCTGTTCGCGGTTGCGCGCACCGTTGGCTGGATCAGCCAGTGGAGCGAAATGATCGGCGATCCGCAGCAGAAGATTGGTCGTCCGCGCCAGCTCTATACCGGCGCAGCCCGCCGCGACTATGTGGACATCGCCAAGCGCAGCTAAGGCCTCGCTTCGCAGAGTCCGAAAATCAAAACGGCGGATCGCAGGATCCGCCGTTTTTTATTCCGCCCGCCAAAAGATCGTCATTGCATTGCCGGCATTGCATTCGATGCAGATATGCTGAGCGGCCGCCTCACTTTGAAAGGCCAGACCACACTATCCGCTCAATTTACCGGTATCATCGGATCTCGCAGTTTCGACAGACCATCTCCACTGCGCGTGACTGTACCGGGACAGACCTGCAAGCGGTAATTGCCATGCCAGCCACGTTGGACCTCACACTGTTGCGCTCATTCATCGCGGTTGCCGACCTCAAGAGCGTATCAAAGGCGGCCCAGCGCCTGCACCGGGTGCAATCGGCCGTCAGCCAGCAGATCCAGAAGCTCGAACTACAGGTCGGCGCTCCCCTGTTCGGCAGGACCAGGCGCGGCTTCGAACTGACTGCATTGGGGGAAACGCTATACCCGATGGCGATCAAGTTGCTCGATCTGAACGATGAGACCGTTGGCAGGCTGATGGTAAAGGGCAGCAGGAAGAAGCTCACCATCGGCACCTCCGATGTCTACGCGCATCATCATCTCGCCCGCATCCTCAAAGGCTACAACGGCATATTCGGCCATGTGGGGACCGAGTTGGTGTGCGACTACAGCCCTGCGATCTGGCGTCGCCTCGCGGAAGGAACAATCGACATTGCGATCACACAGGCGCGCCCGGACTCCGTGCCCGGCGAAATGCTGTATGTCGAACCGCTGGTATGGGTGAGCGCACAGCACTCCAGCGTTCACCAGATGCGCCCGTTGCCGCTTGCCCTTTTCGGGGACGGCTGCCTCGACCGGGCTGCGGCGATCCGGAGCCTGCTCGGTGCCAAGATCGATCATGAGGTCGTCTGCGCCAGCAGTCATCTCGCGGGGGTCATTGCGCCCGTCAAGGCGGGCGTTGCCGTGTCGATTCTGCCGCTGTCCGTCGTTGATCCGTGGATCAGGATCATCAGCCCCGCACAGGGTCTGCCGCCCTTGGGCAAGATTCAGATTTCCGTCTCCAGTAAGCCGGGGGCCTCAAGCGCTGATATCACCGGCTTCTGTGAAGTGGCGCGGGCGTATTTCGCGGGCGATACGGTGAATATTCATTCGCTGGCCCATGCCGGCATGGACACGGGGCTTCAGTTCCGCCGCCTGGGCGTGGAATTGCCGGCATCGTGATCGACCGATTTTCGATCAGGGAAATTTCCGTGGCGCGTTCAGCGGATGCCGGTCCAGGCGATGGCGGCGGCGGCCGTCAGCAGGGCCGCGGAAAGCATGGCGGCGATATGCAAGCCTGAGACGATGTGTTCGTTGCCGCCCGCAATCAGCGCACCGAACACGGCCACGCCGAGCGCGCCTCCTGCCTGCCGTGCCGAGTTAAGCACCGCGGAGGCGGTGCCGGACCAGCTCTTATCCACACTAGACAGCATGGCATTGGTCATCGCGGGTACCGCCAGTCCCATCCCGGCCGGAATCGTCAGAAACGGGACCAGCATGGCAGTATAGGTGCTTTGCGCATCTAACAGCAGCAGCAAGGCAAAGCCGGCGGCACACAGCAGCGCACCCAACACCATCGGCCTGCGATTGCCGAACTGGCCGGCCATCCAGCCGCTGAACAGATTGGCCAGGATCAGGGTGGCCATCAACGGCAGGAATGCCAGGCCAGCATCATGCGGTTGGTAGTAATGGACGTTCTGCAGATAGAGGCTGAGAATGAAGATCAGGCCATAGTAGGTGAAGTTGATGGCGATGCCGAACAACACCGCCGGACTGAAGTTCGGGTTGCCGAAGAAGCCCAAAGGAAGCATCGGATACGGCACCCTGCCTTCGATGTGCACGAACAGCCATGCGCAGACGGCGGCCAATGCCAGTCCGCCCAGTACCCACGGATGAAAAAATCCGAGCGGGCCGGAGTTGATCACCGAACCGACCAGACAGGTCAGCGCCAAAATGGCGCATAGCTGCCCGCCAAGATCGAAATGCTGTTGTGGCTTGCGTGGCGCTTCCGCGATCCTCATCGTTGCGATCATGCCGAACAGGCAAAGCGGCACGCTGACGAAAAAAATGCTGCGCCAGCCCAGCGTGCCGAGCAGAAGCCCGCCGACCACCGGGCCAGAAGCCAATGCAACGCCGGCGGTGGCCGTCCAGATGCCGACAGCGCGGGCCCGCAGCCTGGTATCGTGCATGCAGGCGTGGTTGAGCAGGGCAAGCGAAGGAGGAACCAGAATGGCCGCACCAGTGCCCTGCATGACGCGGGCGGCAATCAACTGTTCGATCGACTGGACGGCTCCGCAAATGGCGGAAGCGACAGCGAAGACGGCAAGGCCGATGAGATAGGCCCGTCTGACACCCAGCCAGTTGCCAAAGGCGCCGCCCGAGATCAACAGCGCGGCGAATGCCAGGGCATAGGTGTCCGTCACCCACTGCAGATTGGCAACGCTCGCATCGAGCGCGGTGCCCATCCGAGGCAAAGCGACATTGACAATGGAGACGTCCAGTTGCGCTACGGCAAAGCCGATGCTGGTCGCTGCGACGACCAAAGCGACGGACGGGGCCGCAGCCGGAGCGGTGTGTTCTGGAATGTTCAATGGCGGAGACTAGTAAACATGTTCAAGGATGGGCTTCATCGCTGCAATCCTCGCGAAACTGAATGGTTTTGCCGCAGCGTGGTCGATGTTGGCGTCGAGGCACCATAGCTCGCCGGATCGCATCTGAAAGACGCCGCGGGACGACCATCCCGCCGATCAGATTTCGGCGCGAAGCATGGTTAGGTTGGCCGTGCGGAAGCTTTCCGAAATCAGCCGCTGGAGCTCCGGACAATGCTTCAGGTATTCCGTTGGATATGTGGCTGAAGTATTTTTGTACTGGGTATCCCGGATATCGCCCGAGCTGTTGATCAGAGAAATGTTCTTCCAGTAGCCCTGCGCGAACCCATCGCACTCTTCGTCACCTTTGGGGAGTCCGTTGAGATAGCTGCCCCCCGGACCGAGATTGAAACGGGATAAGTCGATCTTGCCAAACAGTCGCGATGTCATGACCAAATCCTCCTCTGTGGCAAATCCATTCATCTAGACAAACGCCAGATGAACAGGATAGCAAACGAGAATATCTGATCTGACGTATCAGAAACGGTGATAGCGGTGGATCTGGCGTGATGTCGGCTAGTGTAGCTCGGCGATGGCCTGCAGGGCCTTCAGCTCTTCCGCATCGTGGCCAGCACGACATTGGCCGCACCGACGCTCGGCGAGGTCCGTCCGACGCCCATGATACTATCCAGTCGCGCTAGCGCATCGATCTGACGCCGTCGCATCGGCGTGTCTGCCAGCACCTCCTGCAACGAAGCCACGAGCTTCTCCGGCGTGCAGTCTTCCTGAATGAATTCCGGGATCACATTCTCGCCGATCACCAGATTGGCGAGGATCACCGATGACGAGGTGATGCGGCGGCGGATGATCCAGGCCTCGACACTGCCAGCCTTGTAGGCGGTGACCATCGGCACGCCTGACAATGCAAGCTCCAGCGTCACCGTGCCGGACTTGGCGAACGCCGCATGCGCAATGCGGAACGCGGCACGCTTTTCGGCCTCGCCCACGACAACGCGCGGCTGCATCGGCCACGTCTTCAGTGCCTCCGTGATCGCCTCAACAAGATGCGGCATGGTTGGCAGGATCAGCTCGACCTGGCTACCCTGCTTTTGCAGCAGATCCAGCGTCGCGCCAAAGGTCGCCATGTGATGACGAATCTCGCTGCGACGGCTACCGGGCAGCACCAGCAGCACTGGTGGCTTCGTTTCGCGACGCGCCTGCTCGTCCGCATTGGGACGCAGCGTATCCATCTGTTCGATCAGGGGATGACCGACATAGGTGCACGGCGGGCCGCCAAGCCTTTGATGCGCCTCGGGCTCGAATGGCAAGAGCGCCAGCACATGATCGACATAAGCGCGCATCGCCTTGGCGCGCCCCGGTCGCCACGCCCACACCGTTGGCGACACATAGTTGACCACGGGGATAGAAGGATCGCGCTGGCGCACACGCTCGGCGACGCGCTGGGTGAAGTCCGGACTATCGATGATGACCAGCACATCCGGCCTGGCCCGCAGCACATCCTCGGTCGCGCGCTTGATGAGCTTCAGGATCGACGGCAATTTCCGCACAACCGCGGCAAGACCGATGATCGAAAGCTCTTCGATGGGAAACAGCGACTGCAGTCCTTCGCGCGCCATCGACGAACCGCCGACGCCTTCGAAGCGCACATCGTCGCCGAGGCGCTGGCGCAGCACCTTCATCAGCGCGGAGCCGAGACGGTCGCCGGATTCTTCGGTGGCGATAAGATAGATCGTCCTCGTCACGTCGGAAGTCCCGTCACGAAAAGACCTGCGGCATCGGCAGCGACAATCATCTGCTGCGGTTCGGCGACGATCGTATTGCCTGCCACGATGGCAATGCCAGCGAGCTTCGCGGCCACTGCGCGCTCGACGGTGCGCGGCCCCAATGTCGGCAGATCGAAGCGCAGGTCCTGACCGCTTTTGGGGGCCTTTACCAGCACGCCGCGCCCTGCTTTGGCGCGGATACGCCCCTGCTCGCGCAGAAGCGCGACGCGTGCCAGCAATCCATCGGTACCTTCGATGTCCTCGATCCCCACCACATGGCCGTCGATCACCACGGTGGCCTGACCGATATCAAAGGGGCTCAATGCGCGCAGGACTTCGCGCCCGCGCGCAATATCGGCTTCAGCATCCTGATCCGGCATGGCGCGCGTCACGCTGCCCGCCGGCATCAGCACATCCGGCGCAACGTCCTTGATACCCAGCAGGCGAAAACCTTCGTGCTCGAACAGGCGGCTGACACTCGTCAGCAAGTGATCGTCGCCGCCGCGAAAGGCACGAAACACTTTCGGCATCACCCGAAGCGTCGCCCAGTCCAGCCTGATTTCGGAGATCGCGGGCCGTACCAACGTGCCGATGAAAGTGAGATCCCGGCAGTTCTCGTGACGCATGAGATTCAGCAAACGGCCAAACTGGCCGATGGGAATCCAGTGGTGCTGAAATCGCGTCACCAGCGCCGGATCGCAAAACCCCTTCAGCGCAAACAATACCGGCGTGACGCCGCGCGCCTGCAACGAGTCCGCGACGGCGAAGGGCAATGAGCCGCCTCCGGCAATGATGCCGAACGGCGAACCAATCGGCGGATGCGCTTGCGGGTGCTGCATTTGAGCCCGGTCGGTCATACTTCGCTCCGCGATACCCGAGCTCAAGAGCTGCTCTTGCTATCCTCGGGCAAGCACAGCGCACGATGTTTGGCGCCAGCGATGAATGTCAGGATTTCTGCAATCGCAGGATCATCATTCGCCAATGGCTGCACGCGCTCAAGCCGCTCGGCAAAGACGCCGGCCCCATGGAAAAGCTTCTGGTAGAACGAGCGCACGGCGGCAACGCGCTCCTTGGTGAATTTACGGCGCTTCATGCCGATGATATTGAGGCCTTCCAGCGCCGCATACTGGCCGTTGACCAGTCCGAACGGGATGATGTCGCCGCGCACACCGCAGATGCCACCGACCATGACCTGCGAGCCGATGCGGGTGAACTGGTGCACGGCCGACAGCCCGCCCATGAAGACGAAATCGCCGATCTCGCAATGACCGCCCAGCGTTGCCGAGGTCGCGAAGATCGCGTCATTGCCGACATGGCAGTCATGGCCGACATGGGCGCAGTTCATGAAGTAGCCGCGCTCGCCGACGGACGTGAGACCGCCGCCGGCGACGGTGCCGGCATTCATGGTCACGGACTCACGGATGGTGCAGCCATTGCCGATGGTAAGCTTGGTCAATTCGCCCTTGTAGCTGAGCGACTGCGGCGGCGTGCCCAGCGAGGCGAACGGATAGATCGTGCAATTCTCGCCGATGGTGGTCTGCGCCGTCACGTTGACATGCGAGAGAAGCCTGGTGCCTGCGCCAATCGTGACATGGGGTCCGATAATGCAGAAGGGTCCGATTTCGGCGCCCTCGCCAATGACAGCACCGTCGGCGACGCGGGCGGTTGGATCGATCTTGCTCATCGAGAAGTCCAGTTCCTGCAGATTTCTAGGATTTTCCGCTGGGTAACCCGCGTCACGTGGACTGTCCAGTACTGCGCGGACGAGCGCCGCTGGAACCTTGTCCGACCCGAAATGTTCATGCTACGTTCCTATTCATAACAGCATAGGAAAGGCCTTTCATGGCGCGCCTGACCAGTCGGGAGGAGGAAGTCTTGTTGCTGGTCGGCCAGTCGATGAGTTGCAAACAGATCGCGGGGTCCCTTGCCATTTCCGAGTTCACCGTCCGCAAACATCGCGCGAGCATTCTGCGCAAGATGCGGCTGGGAACCACGGCGCAACTCACCGCCTTCGCCAAAACATCTTTCGCAAAGACATCTTTCGCCAACGCGTCGCATCCTGGCGAGACATCACACCACGCCGATCAGCGGGAAAGACACGACCGGTCTTTTTGACCGGCGACCGGCCCGTCCTCCGACCGCGCGAAATCGACGTCGCGCGGCTCATTGCTATTGGCCTCACCAGCAAGCAGATCGCCCGCAAACTCGGGATCAGCCCCCTCACCGTCCGTAAGCATCGCGAGAATGCGATGCGCAGCCTGAACATCCACAGCCTTGCCGAGCTGATCGACGCAACAAGGCGCCTTGGTTTCGTCAATACGCCATCGGAGCCATATCCCACAACCGCCGGTTGATGCACGCTATGGTTGTTATCCGCGACATCGTCACGACACCACGCAAGCCGCAATGCTTTCTCGCTTCGCAAGGCCGCTTGTTGTCGCCGACCAGTCATCATTCAGCCAGGAGCAGCAACATGGCCAAGTACACGATCAAGGTTCTGAACAACTCGGGGTTCGCGAAGAATTATGTTCTCTTCATGCAACCGCCCGCTGTGACATCGACGGGCGGACTGCCGGTCGTTTACAGTAACGCGTGGGTGACGTTCAACGGTATCCTGCCGGGCGGAACGGATACGGTCGAGTACACGGACGAAACGTTCGCATACTGGGCGACTGCAACCATGCCCGTCGCTCCAGGGACGACTATGGGCCAGAGCGGCGCCGCTGCAGTCGATGTCTCTCTGCAAGACAGCGTCAGCTTCGCCGGAACGATCCCCATCGGGTTCGGCACGGTTACGCCGGGCGGCGCGATGACCGGCTCTTACAGGATCATTGCCAACAACGATTTCACGGCATCCAACGGATACTTGTTCGGTTTGGCGCGTCCCGGCAACGTTCCGAGCATCCCGTCACCAGTCGCGACCTTCATCGCGGAGCCGAACGACACGTTCAACGTGACACCCGTGATCAACTTCTATGTCGCCGACGGTGCATACACGCCCGGCCAGATCATCGACTACACCACGGCCTCGACCAAGGCCGGCAACGTCAACTTCACGGGTCGCGCGCAAACCAGCGCTGTGGTCACGCAGAACCCCGACGGATCCTTCTCGCCTCAGTACTACTGACCGGCCGGCGTCGGTGAAGGCCTGCGTCCAGGCACACACCAAATCCTGATCCGGATCTGCACCATGTGCGTCGAGATCGGTGCCGCTGCAGCGGGCAGCGGCACCGCATAACCATCCCCTCCAATTCACATGCAGACATCACAAGAGGTCCACATGGCTGTAGCCTATTCATCCTTTGTCACACCGGCCGGGAATCTCGCACCGGCGATTCACGGCGCCAATTTCGACGCGCCTTTCAACTGTTCCGCCACATTCACCGGGACCTGCTCGGCTGGTGAATATCGCCAATATGTGATGGGTCAGAACACGGCAAACGGCAGCGTGGTCAGCCTCGTGCTATGCGGAGCTGTGGTTCTGCTACCAGCGGCATATCAGGAAGATGGCTGCCCCTCGGGCAGCTGTACGGCGTACGGACATAGAACCTGTCCACAGCACCCGTATGATCGTTATGACCCTGCACGTGCGGACGGATGCCAGTTCTCGATGTATGATGCGCCCGGCTTCAAGAACGTGGTGCGAGGGACCACATACGTCGTCCATTTTTCATTCCAGGGAAAGCTGATCGACACGTCAGCCGGCGGCGCCGTCCTGGCAACCAGAGGATGGACCGTGGAAGGAACGACGACCGTGGCAGAGACTCCTCCAACACCGGCCCTGGTTGGCTTGTCGGCGACCGAGAAACTCATCGGTGCGCATACCGCGCTCAATCTCGAAACCGGCGCTCTTGAATTGCACATCGTGATCACGCGCCCCGCTGGTCTACCGGGCCTCGATGGCTCGTCGATAAGCCTGTCTCTGATCGATCCGACGGGTAAGAGATCGCATCCGTCTGACGCACCGACGGTGCACGAGATCGGGACTCAGAGCCAATCGACCGTGAGCATCGTCTACACGCTCCGCCAGGGCACCACCCCGCCGAGTTCGGTAGAACTGGCTATATATGGCGGCGTCGTCACGATGCGTGTTCGGCAGCGCTAGCGCGTTTTCGAGCGAAGTGGGTACCGGTTCGCATTAAGAAAACGCGTCTAAACAAAAAGCTAGAGCCTCGGTTCTGATTCTATCAGCACCGAGGCTCTAGACGAATGACGCGGACTGAACGGTCTGGCCTCAGTCCGTCAGCATCGCGCCGACATCGGCCTCGGCAACGGTGACGCCATTCACCTTGGCATCGCCGTGGAACCACCACATGGCCTTCTTCTTGCCGATCAGATGCAGGTGATACTCGATGGTATCGCCTGGCATCACCGGCTTGCGGAATTTGCACTTGTCGATGGTGAGGAAGTACACGGCACGCGGCTTTTCCGTACCTTCGACAGACGCAATGCCGATTACGCCCGCAGTCTGCGCCATGCCTTCAATCATCAGCACGCCGGGATAGACCGGGCGGTCCGGGAAATGTCCCAGGAAAGCCGGCTCGTTGATGGTAACATTCTTGATGCCGATGCCGCTGAAATCCTTGCGAATTTTTACGACGCGATCGATCAGGAGGAACGGATAGCGGTGCGGCAGAGTCTTGAGGATGGTGTTGATATCGACCGTTTCAATGACGATCGGTGACTCGCTGTCGCTCGGTGTATCCTGGGTCATTCCCGCCCCTCGTCTTTCGTATCCTGCGTCGCCGCATCCGTTCCCGGCATGCTCTCGCGGGCGAGTTTCTCCACCGCGAGGATCTCGCGGAACCATTGCTTGGTCGGCCGGGCGAAGATGCCGCCCCACCGTCCACGCGGCGGAATGCTGTCCTTCACGCCGGCCATTGCCGCGACCTGCGCGCCATCGCCAATCGTAATGTGATTGTTGAGGCCCACCATGGCGCCCAGCGCGACGTTGTCGCCGATGGTCAGGCTGCCTGCAAGGCCGCATTTGGCGGCGATCACGCAGTGCCGTCCGATCGTCACATTGTGACCGATCTGAACCTGATTGTCGATTTTGGTCCCCTCGCCAATCACGGTATCGCGCAGGCTGCCGCGGTCGATGGTCGTGCCAGCGCCGATCTCGACGTCGTTCTGGATCAGGACACGGCCGGTCTGCGGAACTTTGATGTGCTTGTCCCGGCCGAACACAAAACCGAAGCCGTCCTGGCCGAACTTGCAGCCGGGATGAACAAGCACGTTGTTGCCGATCAGTGTGAACTGCAGCGTGCTACCAGCGCCGATATTGCAGTCGCGGCCGATCTTGACCCCGGCGGCGATCACCGCACCCGAGCCGATAATGGTTCCCGCCCCGATCTCGACATCGGGGCCTATCACGGCCAGCGGATCCACGGTGACGTCGTCCTCGAGCTGAGCCGAAGGATGAATGACAGCGGAGGCCGCGATGCCCAAAATCTCAAAGCCGGAAGCCGGACGCAACGTGTCCGGATACAGCTCGCGGGCTAGTTCCACGAAGGCTGCGAACGGCCGCTTGGCGCGCAGCACCGTGACATGGGCTGGAATGTCGCCCTTGAAGCTCTCGCTCACCAGGCAGGCACCTGCCTTGGTGTGGGTGAGCTGGTCGATGTAGCGGAGATTTTCGAAGAAGGTCAGGTGATGGGGGCCGGCCTCGTCGAGCGAGGCTACGCCAGTCACGATCTGGTCGGCCCGCGTCGGGTCGACCAGTCGCGCCTTCGTCGACGCGGCTATTTCAGCCAGCGTCAACGACGGCGATTGCTTGAAGAACGTCGGCAGAGCCATTCCACCCGTCGCGGTCCGGCCGGAGATCAAACTCAGAACGAAGTTCCGCCGCCGAACTTGAACTGCTGCACGCGATCATAGGCGCCCTTGGTGATCGGCACTGCGTAATCGAAGCGCAGCGGACCAAATGGCGACTGCCAGATCAAGCCCACGCCGACCGACGACCGGACGACATTGCCATCGTCATAGGTCATACCAGCGCAGTTACCGACCGAGGTGCGAGACGCAGCCACACAACCGGCGGCATTGATTTCGCCAGTCTGAGCCCAGCTGGTCGGTCCCTTATAATCCCAGAGACCGCCGGCATCGGCATAGACCGCGCCCTTGATGCCAACTTCCTTCGGGAGGAACCAGAACGGCATCTGCAATTCGGCCGAAGCGCCCCAATATTTGGTGCCGCCGAGCGCATCACCGTAGGATCCCAGCGCAACGTAGCTGATGTCACGCGGACCGATGCCGTTCTGCGCGAAACCGCGCACCAGGTTCGGACCCATCTGGAAGTGATCCAGCATGCGGATGTCTTCGCCGACCTTGTTCAGCATACCGCCCTGGACACGCAGCAAACCAACGATGTCAGCCACCAGTGGGGTGTAGTACTTCGCATCGATCGTGGTCTTCAGGTAGGTCACGTCGCCGCCGACGCCAGCGTAGTCCTGCTTGAACTCCAGGAACAGACCGTCGGTCGGGTTCTTGTTGTTGTCGAGGGTGTTGTAGTTCAGCGTATAGCCGAGCGCCGAGGTCAGCGTCTTGCCGCTGGCCAGTTCGCGGCGAACAGGAAGTGACGACTCGCCATCGGCGTAACAACCCCACGTATTCGCATTGAGAGGATCCACTGCAGTCAGAGTACCGGCCTGCGCGTTGATGAAGCCTGGGGTATTAAGGCCACTGCCGGGCGTCAGGTTGTTACAGTTGCTCAGTGCAGTCGGCAGCGAGATCTGCTGCTGATAGATCGAGTAGCGCAGCTGCAGCGCGAGGTCTTCACGCAGCTGGAAACCGAGACGCGGGCTGAAGCCGAGCGTCTTGGTGTTGTACGAAATGTAGCTGTTGGACAGCTGCTCGCGCTGATAGAAATCGAGGCCGAGCGCGACGCGGTAGTCGAGCAGATAGGGCTCAACGAAGGACAGCGAGTAGCCGCGGGCATACTGGCCGTACTGAACCGATGCCTTCGCAAACAGGCCACGGCCGAGGAAGTTACGTTCCGAGACACTGACTTCGCCGAGCGCACCGTCGGTGGTCGAGTAACCGCCCGAGACCGAGAAGTCGCCGGTGGATTTTTCTTCCAGATCGACCACCAGGATCACGCGGTCGCTGGACGAACCGGGCTCGGTCGTCACCTTCACGCTCTTGAAGAAGTCGAGGTTCTTCAGGCGGCGCTCGGCACGATCGACCAGCGCGCGGTTATAGGCGTCGCCTTCGGCGAGATCGAATTCGCGGCGGATGACATAGTCACGGGTACGCGTGTTGCCGCGCACATTGATGCGCTCGATATAGACACGAGGGCCCTCTTCGACCGCGAAACCGATGGTGACGGTGTGAGATTCGAAATTGCGATCGCCACGCGGACGCACGACGGCAAAGGCGTAGCCGCGGCGGGACATTTCGATCTGCATTTCCTCAACCGACTTCTCCAGCGCTTCCGCGTTGTAGAGCGAGCCGACGCCGACGCGCGAGAAGCTGCGCAGCGAGTTCGGATCGAACTGCGGAATGGTGGATGAGAAATCGACCGACGACACGCGGTACTGCTGGCCTTCTTCGATCTTGAAGGTAACCAGGAAGCCCTTCTGCTGCGGATCGTATTCGGTGAGCGCGGCGACGACCTGAACGTCGGCGAAGCCGTTCTTCAGGTAATAGCGACGGATCAGGTCGCGATCGGCTTCGATGCGGTCCGGATCATAGATATCGCCCGAAGCCAGGAAGCTCAGGAGGTTCGATTCACGGGTCTTGATGACGTCCTTGAGGCGATAGGACGAGTAATAGTTGTTGCCGATGAACTGGATCGACTTCACGCCGGTCTTCGCGCCTTCGTTGATCGTGAAGATCAGGTCGACGCGGTTGTTCGGCTGTTCGATGAATTCCGGAACGACGCTGACGTCATAACGGCCAGAACGGCGATAGATTTCGGAAATGCGTTGGGCATCGGCCTGCACCATCGGACGCGACAGCGTCCCGCGCGGCTTCGACTGCACTTCGGCGTTCAGCTGGTCGTCCTTGACCTTCTTGTTGCCTTCGAAGGCGACACGGCCAATGACCGGGTTTTCGATAACGCTGACGACCAGACGGCCACCGGCCTGATTGATCTTCACGTCCTGGAACAGGCCGGTCTCGATGAGCGACTTGAGGCCGTCATCAATGGTGCCCTGATCCAACCGGCCACTCGGGCCGGGCCGGAAATAGGAGCGGATGGTCTCCACATCCACGCGGCGATTGCCTTCAACCACAATCGAAGCGGCGGTCTGGGCCACGGCAGTCGAAGAAACGAGCGCAGCAGTCACCGTAGCGGCGACAGGCATGGCGACCAACAGCGAAGCAGCAAGAAGGCCGCCCCGGAAACCCCGCAAACCAAAAATCATGCGCAAAGCGCCCTTATCATTCCATCGCCAGCCCGCACCCCTACGGTCTGACAGAATCCCTTTACTTGCCCAGCTTGTAGCCAATTTTACCTGACTGGCAAACGACCTTTCGTCCTGCAATTTTAATTTCATTCCAAGACGTTGCCCATTGGCCACGTTACCCCCAGCCCTGATCATGACGAAGCCAGGTGAAGAATGTCGTTATAGGTCGCAAATACCATCAACATCAGCACCAAACCGAGGCCAATGCGGAAGCCCATCTCCTGCGCGCGCTCCGACAGCGGACGCCCTCGAACGGCCTCGACGGCATAGAACAAAAGATGACCGCCATCGAGCAGCGGCACCGGGAAGAGGTTCAGGAGCCCGATCGAGATCGACAGAACCGCAGCCAGGTGAATCAGGGCAGTCAGACCAATGGTCGCCACCTGCCCCGAGATTTGGGCGATTCGCATCGGGCCGCCGATCTGGTCGGCCGCTTCCCGTCCGGTGAACACGCCGCCGATATAGGCGATTGTGCGGTCCACGACGAACCAGGTCTCCTTGACGCCGAGCACGAAAGCGGTCGCCGGATTGACCCGCTCTGTGGTCGCTTCACCGACCGCGGTTGCGCGGGTAATGCCGAGGACGCCGAGACGATGGACGTTACCAAAGCTGTCTTTGACCTCGCGAAGCTCCGGCGTTCCCTTCAGCTCGACATCAGCTTCGCCTCGCTTGACGCTGAAGGCCAACTGCTCGCCAGCCTTGGTGCCGACGATGCGCTGCATGTCGGAGAAGCTACCGATCACCTTGCCGTCGATGGCCTTGATGATGTCACCCGACTGGAAGCCGGCCTTCTCGGCCGCGCTGCCGGCCTGCACCGAGTCGACCTTGGCGGTCGTGCTCGGCTTGCCGAAGAAGGTAAACAGACAGGTGAAAATGACGATCGCAAGGATGAAATTGGCGATAGGTCCGGCGGCCACGATGGCCGCGCGCTGACCGACCCGCTTGTGGTGGAAGCTGCCCTTGCGCTCATCCGCCGTCATGCCTTCCAGCGCAGCGCTGGATGGGGTCGAGGCTTCGCTTTCGTCGCCGAAGAACTTGACGTAGCCGCCAAGCGGGATCGCCGAAATCTTCCAGCGCGTGCCGCGGCGATCGTTGAAGCCGACCAGCTCAGGACCGAAGCCAAGCGAGAATGTCAGGACCTTAACGCCGTTCCAGCGGGCTACCAGAAAGTGGCCGAGTTCGTGGAAGAACACCACGATCGTCAGGACAAACAGAAAGGGGATGATGTAGCCGATAAATCCGTGGCTTAACGTACTGAAACTATGTTGGAAAAACTCAAGCATCCCGATCCCCTAACGCGAGGCCAAAGGCCCCGTCCCCAATGCTCTAGGATGCCTTTGCGGCAATTTGAGGCAAGAGGGTGGCAGCCATTTTTCTCGCTTTATGGTCAACAGCGATGGCGTCATCCGCCGATGACAACGGCGCCAGATTCCCTGCCCTCACCCATTCATTCATGGTGGCTTCGACCAGCCGTGCAATGGCGCCAAAGCGGATCTTCTGGGCGATGAAGGCAGCCACAGCGATCTCGTTGGCCGCGTTGTAGACGGTAGTTGCGCCGCTGCCGGTGCGCAGCGCGTCATAGGCCAGCTTCAGACCGGGGAACCGCGCGTAATCCGGCGCCTCGAAGGTCAGCGCCCCGATCTTGGCGAGGTCGAGCGGCGCGGCCCGGCCCGGGATGCGGTCCGGCCAACCCAGGCAATGCGCGATCGGCGTGCGCATGTCAGGCGAGCCCAACTGCGCCATCACCGAATAGTCCCTGAATTCCACCATGCCGTGGACGATCGACTGCGGATGCACCAGCACGTCGATTTCGTCCGGCGCCAGCGCGAAGAGATAGGACGCCTCGATCACTTCGAGGCCCTTGTTCATCATCGAGGCGGAGTCGATGGTAATTTTCTGCCCCATCGACCAGTTCGGATGTTTCAACGCCTGCGCCAGCGTTGCCTGCTCGATATCGGCAGCAGCCCAGGTGCGGAACGGGCCACCCGAGGCTGTAATGATGACGCGGGTCAGTTCCTCGCGACTGCCGGAGGCCAGCGCCTGGAACAGCGCATTGTGCTCGCTGTCCGCCGGCAGGATGCAGGCGCCCGCCTTGGCGGCGCGATCCATGAAGAAATCGCCGGCGCAAACGAGGCATTCCTTGTTGGCCAGTGCGACCGTTGCACCGCGGTCGACGGCGGCGAGCGCGGGCTTCAGGCCGGCGGCGCCTGACACAGCGGCCATCAGCCAGTCCGCCGGACGCTGCGCGGCCTCGACGATGGCGCTATCCCCTGCCCCACTTGCGATCCCGGTGCCGGCGAGCGCCGCGCGGAGTTCGCCCAGCTTGGATTCATCGGCGACGGCCACGAAGCGAGCGTTGAATTCCTTGGCCAGCTTGACCACGCCTTCGACGTTCCCGTTGGCGGTCAAAGCCTCTACCTGATACCGCTCGGGCGACGCCCGCAGCAGATCCATGGTGCTGTCGCCGATCGAACCGGTCGCACCGAGGACAGTGATGCTGCGCAGACTGGACGCGGCGGGTTTGTTATTTCGCAGGGGAACAGCGCTCATCAAATCACCAAACCATAAGACCGCGGCCGACGCCATCTGCGCCGCCGCGTAAAAGACCGATCACCGCGGCAGCAACCACCGCAAAGACATAGCCATCGAGGCGGTCCAGCAGACCGCCGTGGCCAGGAATGATCTGGCCGGAATCCTTGACGCCGAATTTGCGCTTCACCGCAGACTCGAAGAGGTCGCCGAGTTGCGACAACACCGTCAGCACAGCAGCGATCAGCAGTAGCGGCATCAATTTGCCGAGACCATTCGCGGCAAAACCGGCAGCAACAGCGAGGCTGAGAACAAAGCCGCCGACGGCGCCGGCCCACGTCTTCTTCGGGCTGACGCGCGGCCACAGTTTCGGACCACCGATGCCCCGTCCGGCGAAATAGCCGCCGATGTCGGTCATCCAGACCACCAACAGAATGAACATCAGCGCCGAGAAGCCCCAAACGGGATCGAGGCGCACGACAACGGACGCAGCAAACGCAGCCAGGGCATAGACGAAGCCGAGCCCGATCCAGCCGGCATGATTGCCGACAATGGCCCGCCATTCCAGGAAGAGACCAACCGACACCAGCGTCACGAGGCCGAACCACAGCCAGCCACCAGTATAGGCTGCAAAAATAGCCACGGGGATCAGCACCAGCGCGGCCAGGACGCGCATCAACAGATTGCGCAGTCCCCGGTCGTCCGCCTGCTTCGGCGTACTGTCGTCAGTCCTGTCACCCTGGGTCACGCCGGTCACGAACCGGTTTTCGCGGCGAGACCGCCGAAGCGCCGCTCGCGGCGGGCATATTCGGCAATGGCGCTTTCCAGCGCAGCCTTGTCGAAATCGGGCCAGTGGATCGGCACGAAGACGAACTCGCTATAGGCGGCCTGCCACATCAGGAAGTTCGACAGCCGTTGTTCGCCCGACGTGCGAATGATCAGATCGGGATCCGGAATGTCCGGCGCGTCGAGATACTGGCCGAGCGTATCGACATTGATGCTTTCGGGCGTGCGCTTGCCCTCGGCCACTTCGCGCGCGAGACGCTGCGCTGCCGTGGCGATCTCGTGCCGCGAGCCGTAATTGAAGGCGACCACGAGATTGAGCTGGGTATTGTTGCGCGTCAGGTCCTCGGCTTCTTTCAGCAGGGACGAGATGTCCGAATCGAGACCCTCGCGCTCTCCGATCACGCGCACCCGCACGCCGTCGCGATGCAGCGTGGCAAGGTCGTTGCGGATGAAGCGACGCAGCAGGCCGAACAGATCGCTGATCTCGGACGCCGGCCGTGACCAGTTCTCCGAGCTGAACGAGAAGATCGTCAGATACTGGATGCCGAGTTCGTTGGACGCCCGCACCACACGACGCAGTGCCTCGACTCCGCGGCGATGACCCTCGGCACGCGGAAGCCCCCGCGCTGCAGCCCAGCGTCCATTGCCGTCCATGATGATCGCGACATGCAAAGGCGTGGATCGGTCCGATCCATCATTTGCGGGCGCGGCGGCATTCGACATCGATTAAAATCCCCAGCCTATGGTCCGGCACATATGTGACCAATTTGCGGACCATACGCTTTTCAACAGCTTAAAAGCGGCTCCTGACGCTTAGACCGTCATGATTTCCTTTTCCTTGGCCGCCAGCAACTGATCGATTTCAGCGATCATGCTGTCCGTGAGCTTCTGCACTTCGGCATCGTGTCGCTTCTGGTCGTCCTCGGAAATCTCGTGGGCCTTCTCGAGCTTCTTGATGATGTCGAGACCGTCGCGGCGTACGTGGCGCACAGCAACCTTGGCCGCCTCGGCATATTTATGCGCGACCTTCACGAGTTCCTTGCGGCGCTCGGTGTTCAGTTCGGGAATGCGCAGGCGCAGGATCTGGCCTTCGGTTGCCGGGCTGAGGCCGAGGTTGGAATCGACGATCGCCTTCTCTACCGCCTTGACCATCGATTTGTCCCAGACCTGCACCGACAGCAGGCGCGGCTCGGGAACACTGACGGTCGCAACCTGGTTCAGCGGCATGTGGCTGCCATAGGCTTCCACCTGCACCGGCTCCAGCATCGAAGCCGCGGCACGACCCGTGCGCAGGCCGCCAAGTTCGTGCTTCAGCGACTGGGTCGAGCCCTGCATACGGCGCTTGAGATCGTTGATGTCGAATGGGGCCATGGCGGCCATGCAGCTCTCCCTTATATCCTGCTGGTGCGAAGCGGGTAATGGCGCTCCGAACCCGTCTAAATCAGCCCGCGACGATGGTGCCGCGGCCAGTACCGGTCAAAATGGCGCCGATCGAACCCGGTTCGGCGATCGAAAACACGATGATAGGCAGCGAAGTCTCGCGGGCAAGCGCGAAAGCCGTCGCATCCATGACTTTGTAGTTCCCCTCCACCGCCTGCGAATGGCTGAGGCGCTCGAAGCGCGTCGCGTTCGGATCCTTCTTTGGATCGGCGCTGTAGACGCCGTCCACATTGGTCGCCTTGAGCACGGCCGATGCGCCGATCTCGGCAGCGCGCAACACTGCGGTCGTGTCGGTGGTGAAGAACGGGTTGCCGGTACCGCCGGCCAACAGCACGATGCGGCCCTCGGACAGGTATTTGTGCGCGGTGGCGCGTGTGAAGAGTTCGCAGACCTGCGGCATCACCATCGCAGACAGCGTACGGGCCGGCACGGCGTGGCGCTCGATCGCAGCTTCCAGCGCCAGGCAGTTCATGACGGTAGCGAGCATGCCCATGCTATCGCCGGTCGGGCGCGACACACCACGGGACGAGACCTCGACGCCGCGGAAGATATTGCCGCCGCCGACGACGACCGCGACTTCGACACCAAGTTTCTGGGCTGCGATGAGATCGACGGCGATGCGGTCGATAGTCGGCTGATCGATACCGAATGACTGGCCCCCGGCGAAAGACTCACCCGAGACCTTGATCACGACGCGACGATAGAGCGGCTCACCCATGATGCGATCGCTTCCTTTCGAGGCGGCAGCTCCCGGCGTAGATCGCCGGGAGGTCTTCCAGTTCGTCTTACTTCTGGCCGCTGGCGGCGGCAACTTCGGCAGCGAAGTCCGAAGTCTGCTTCTCGATGCCTTCACCGAGCGCGTAGCGCACGAAGCCAGCGAGCTTGATCGGCGCGCCGACCTTGCCTTCGGCTTCCTTGACGGCCTGCGCCACCGACTTGCCGGTGTCGTGGATGAAAGCCTGATCCAGCAGGCAGACTTCCTTGTAGTAGGTCTTCAGGCCGTTCTCGACGATCTTCTCGATCATCGCTTCCGGCTTGCCCTGTTGGCGATACTTGTCCGCCATCACTTCCTTCTCGCGAGCAACGACGGCCGGATCGAGGCCCGCCGAGTCCAGCGCCTGCGGATTGGCAGCGGCGACATGCATCGCGATCTGCTTGCCGAGGATGGCCAGCTCATCGGCCTTGCCGGTTGATTCCAGCGCGACGATGATGCCCATCTTGCCGAGGCCATCGATGACCGCGTTGTGGACGTAGCTCGACACCACACCGGCGCTGACTTCCAGCGAAGCGGCGCGGCGCAGCGTCATGTTTTCGCCGATGGTGGCGATGGCTTCGGTGATCGCGGTCTCGACGGTGACGTCGCCGACCTTGTGCGCCTTGATCGCGTCGACATCGGCGCCAACCTTGAGCGCGACCTGGGCGATCATCTTGACCAGCCCCTGGAACTGATCGTTGCGCGCCACGAAGTCGGTCTCGGAATTGACCTCGACCACTACGCCCTTGGTGCCGGCGGTAACGAGGCCGATCAGACCTTCCGCGGCAATGCGGTCAGACTTCTTGGCAGCCTTGGACAGGCCCTTTGCACGCAGCCAGTCGATTGACGCCTGCATGTCGCCGTCATTGGCGGCCAGCGCGTTCTTGCAATCCATCATGCCGACGCCGGTGGTCTCGCGGAGGTCCTTGACCATCGCTGCAGTAATTGTTGCCATCGTTGAACCCTTTGCCTGTCGGGGCGCCTGCGAGCCAGCCGGTGCTGATCAATCGCGTTACGCCGCAGGAACTATCATCAAGTGAAGTGTAGAGATGGAAAGTGCGGCCGGGATGACGGCCGCACAATAGTTTCTTGGCTCTCGCACTGGCATGATCATGTCCGAAACCGGAATACCGGTTTCGGGATCATGCCTGCGCGTTACTCGGCTTCCGCCGTCATCGCCTTGGCCTGGGCGACCCAACCATCGGCACGGGCCGGAAGACCGACTTCTTCGCCAATCTTGTGGGCGGTGTCGTGATCGAGTTCGGCCAGCTGCCAGTAGTGGAAGATGCCGAGGTCGTTGAACTTCTTCTCGATCGCACCGGACACGCCGGTGAGCTTCTTGAGATCGTCGGCAGTGCCGCGCGGACCGGCCAGACCCTGGAAGCCAGCTTCCGGAGCCGGAATGGCTTCAGCGATCGGAGCAGCCGAGGCACCGATGTCGAAGCCCGAGTCGCCCTGGGCGCGCGAGATGCCGTCGATGACGGCGCGTGCAATCAAGTCGCAATACAGCGACAGTGCACGACCGGCGTCGTCATTGCCCGGGACCACATAGGTGATGCCCTTCGGATCCGAATTGGTGTCGACGATTGCCGCCACCGGGATGCCCAAACGCTGAGCTTCCTGGATCGCGATGTCTTCCTTGTTGGTGTCGATCACGAAGATCAGGTCGGGCAAACCGCCCATGTCCTTGATGCCGCCCAGCGAGCGATCGAGCTTGTCGCGCTCGCGCTGCAGCGTCAGACGCTCTTTCTTCGTGTAAGCCGACGCGTCGCCGGAGTTCAGGACTTCGTCGAGGTGACGCAGACGCTTGATCGAACCGGAGATGGTCTTCCAGTTGGTCAGCGTGCCGCCGAGCCAGCGCGAATTGACGAAGTACATCGCCGAACGCTTCGCAGCTTCAGCAACGACGTCCTGGGCCTGGCGCTTGGTGCCGACGAACAGGATGCGGCCGCCCCTGGCGACGGTGTCGCTGACAGCCTTCAGCGCGTTGTGCAGCAAAGGCACGGTCTGCGCGAGATCGATGATGTGGATGTTGTTGCGTGCGCCGAAGATGTAATCCGCCATCTTCGGATTCCAGCGGTGCGACTGGTGACCAAAGTGGACGCCAGCTTCGAGCAGTTGACGCATAGAAAATTCGGGTAGTGCCATAGTATCAATTCTCCGGTTGTTTCCTCCGGAAGCGTGTGAGCAAACGAGCGTTCGGGCAGAGGATTCTGCCGTGCAGCCCGGATGCCACCGGACGGCGATTAAGCCATGCTTCCGTGTGAGATGGCGCGGTATATAGCCGGATTCCCGAGATAAGCAAGGAAATCTGGCGGCTTCCGCCGGTTTACCGCGCTTGTGGCCCGGTCAAAGCGTTTCGACCATTTCGACGCCGGAAACCGCCTTAATGGCGCCGGCGATCTGCGGAGATACCTGAAAGCGGCCTTCGAGCTTGAATTCGACCTCAGTTTGCAGGTCGAGGCGCAGGATCAGCGAGACGTCGCCTCCGCCGGCGACATTACTCGGCTGCGGCTGAAGGCGTTTTACCAGCGAATCCAGTGCCTTGGTGTCCTTCATGGTCACCCTGAGGCCTTTTTGCGTCTTGGCAGCGGCGGCGTCTAGAGGCTCGGCATGGAGCACCCGGGCACGGACATCCTCGCCTTGCAGCTCCGCACCGAGTTGCAGCAGCACCGCGGTACCCGGTTCCAGCACGTCACGGTACTGGGCGAGTCCCTCCGAGAACAGTACCGCCTCGAAATGGCCGGTCGGGTCGGACAGGCCCATGATGCCCATCTTGTTGCCCGTTTTGGTGCGACGCTCCATGCGTGACACAACAGTAGCCGCAACCCTGCCCGCGGTAGCGCCGGTTTTGACGGCACGGCAGAACTCGGCCCAGCTTTGCACCCGCAGCCGCTTCAGCGCGGTGGCATAATCGTCAAGCGGATGGCCAGACAGGAAGAAGCCGATGGCGTCGTATTCGCGGCGCAGCTTGTCGGCCGGCAGCCAGTTGTCGATCTGCGGCAGCATGATGGTGGGCGCATCGGCCGCCCCGCCGAACATGTCGTTCTGCCCGACCTTCACCGCTTCATGGGCGCGCTGGCACGCCGCGAGAATGGCATCGGCTCCGCCAAACACGCGCGAGCGATGCGGATCGAGCGTATCGAACGCGCCGGCAGCCGCGAGGCTTTCGATGACGCGCTTGTTGATGGCCTTCGGATTGGCGCGCGAGGCAAAATCCGCCAGCGAGGTGAACAGGCCTTTCTTGCGCTCCTCGACGATCAGATCGACAGCACTGGCACCGACGCCCTTGAGGGCTGCGAGCGCATAGTAGATCGTGTTGTCCGAGACCTCGAAGGTCGAGCCGGAGCGATTGATGTTCGGCGCCTCGACCTTGATACCAAGGCGCTGCGCTTCGGCGCGGAATTCCGACAGCTTGTCGGTATTGCCCATATCGAGCGTCATCGACGCCGCAATGAACTCCACCGGATAATGCGCCTTCATATAGGCGGTGTGATACGAGACCAGCGCATAGGCTGCGGCGTGGCTCTTGTTGAAGCCGTAGTCGGCGAACTTGGCGAGCAGATCGAAGATCGTATCGGCCTGCCCCTTCGGCACGCCATTTTTCACAGAGCCAGCGACGAAGATCTCGCGCTGCTTTTCCATTTCGGCGCGGATCTTCTTGCCCATCGCGCGGCGCAGCAGGTCGGCGTCACCGAGCGAATAGCCGGCCATGACCTGCGCGATCTGCATCACCTGTTCCTGATAGATGATGACGCCGAAGGTCTCCTTCAGGATCGGCTCGATGATCGGATGCAGATATTCCGGCTCCTCATCGCCATGCTTGCGCGCGCAGTAAGTCGGGATGTTCGCCATCGGGCCCGGGCGATACAGCGCCACCAGCGCGATGATGTCCTCGAAACGGTCGGGGCGCATATCGATCAGCGCGCGCCGCATGCCCTGGCTTTCCACCTGGAACACGCCGACCACGTCACCGCGGGCCAACATTTCGTAGCTCTTGGCATCGGTAATTGGCAGCGTCGGAAGATCGACATGGATGTTGCGCTGCTTGAGCAGTTTCACCGCGACGTCGAGCACGGTGAGCGTCTTCAGGCCGAGGAAGTCGAACTTCACGAGACCGGCAGGCTCGACCCACTTCATGTTGAACTGGGTGACCGGCATGTCCGATTTCGGATCGCGATACATCGGGACGAGCTGCGACAGCGGCCGGTCGCCGATCACGATGCCTGCAGCGTGGGTCGAGGCGTGGCGCGTCAGGCCTTCAAGGCGCTGTGCAATATCGAAAGCTTTGGCGACGATCGGATCCTCGTCGCGGAAGGCCTGCAGCTTCGGCTCGCTCTCGATCGCTGCAGCCAACGTCACGGGCGCAGCAGGATTTTGCGGCACCAGCTTGGTCAGCTTGTCGACCTGTCCATAGGGCATCTGCAGCACACGGCCGACGTCGCGCAGCACGCCGCGCGCCTGCAGCGTACCGAAAGTGATGATCTGCGCGACCTGGTCGCGACCGTAGCGCTGCTGCACATAGGTGATCACCTCGCCGCGGCGATCCTGACAGAAGTCGATGTCGAAGTCGGGCATCGAGACGCGTTCCGGGTTGAGAAAGCGCTCGAACAGCAGGCCGAATTGCAACGGGTCTAGGTCGGTAATGGTCAGCACATAGGCGACCAGCGAACCTGCGCCCGAACCACGGCCCGGTCCGACAGGGATACCCTGAAGTTTGGCCCATTTGATGAAGTCGGACACGATCAGGAAGTAGCCCGCGTAATTCATGCGGGTAATGACGTTGAGCTCGAAATCGAGCCGCTTGTTGTAGTCTTCCGCGCTCAGCCCCTGCGCCATGCCGTGGACCTCGAGCCGCTTGCGCAGCCCCTCCTCGGCCTGCCGGCGCAATTCGTCGGATTCCTCCTGTGCCGCAGCTTCCGCATTACTGCCGGCGCCCACCGTGAAGCGTGGCAGGATCGGCTTGCGCGTACGCGGCCGATAGGAACAGCGTTCCGCGATCTCGACGGTTGAGGCCAATGCTTCGGGAATATCGGCGAACAGCACCGCCATTTCAGCGCGGGTCTTGAAGCGATGGTCCGCGGTCAGTTGCTCGCGATCACTCTCGGCAATGATCCTGCCGCCGGCAATGCACAACAGCGCATCATGGGCTTCGTAATCGTCGGCAGCCGCGAAATACGGCTCGTTGGTCGCGACAAGGGGAATGCCCTTGGCGTAAGCGAGATCGATCAGCCCCGCTTCGGCGCGACGCTCCTTCTCGACGCCGTGGCGCTGCAATTCGATATATAGCCGATCGCCGAACAGCTCGGCCAGTCGGTCGCAACGGGCGGCCGCGAGCGCCGATTGATCCGCGAGCAGCGCCTGGTTCAGCGGGCCATCAGGTCCACCGGTCAGCGCAATCAGGTCCCTGGTCTCGTCCAGCAGCCATTCCAGCTTGATATGCGGCGCCTGGTGGGCCGGCGTTTCCAGAAACGCACGGGAATTGAGCTTCATCAGGCTGTTGTAGCCGCGCTCCTTGGCAGCCAGCAGCACGATCCGCGGCATCACGGCGTTCAGCGCATTGCGCGCATTGGGATCCTGGTCGCCGAAGTCGATGGCGACCTCGCAGCCGGTGATCGGCTGGATGCCGTAGCTCACCAGCTTCTCGGAGAATTCCAGCGCGCCGAACATGTTGTCCGAGTCGGTCAGCGCCAGCGCCGGCTGGTGATCGGCCTTGGCCAGGTCCACCAGTTTCTGGATCTTGATGGAGCCCTTCAGCAGCGAATAGGCCGAATGCACGTGAAGATGCACGAATCCGGCATTGGACGCGGCGGCGGGCTTCTGACTCATGGCGTGGGGCAATCCGGAACTTGGCAGTCACTGATGGGGGGCGCGGCGGCCTGTGCAGGCCGACTCGCAGCATCATCGTGATGCCTGCTCCTGGAGGAGTCCATGTGAAACCCGCTCAGGTCCGGAAACGTCCCCGCATTCCCAGGAGAATGCTTGTCAGTCCCGGCGCTGGCTTCGCAGCCAGCGTCCCGGAACAGGATCACAGCTGGGGGATCAGCTGCGCCCAGACCGCAATCATACCGACGAACAGAACGATCGATGCCAGTGCAGCAGCTTCTTCAACAAAGGTCTTCAACATGGTGGCCTCCGTGATCTCTGGAACATATGAAGAACATTGTTCTCATTCTGTTCCTGGAGTCAAGCGGGCGATCCGGGCGCATCGTGCTTCGTATTCGGATGGTTAAAACGGCAAGCCGGTACGCTTCGCGCACGGCCAAGCCAGCTCCTTCCCGCGCTGGAGATCAGTTGCGCGGTATTGCGTCGCGCATGCCTACCAAGCCCTGTTACGGCATGTTTCCCACACCGGATGCGAAGCGGAGTCCGGCTTTGTGAGTTGACGAATACCTCCCAGACCGGCTTTGTGCCGGTCAGAGATCACATGCAGCCGGCCGTCTGAGTCGGCAGGAGAATTCGATGCGCACAGCACTGCTTGCTCTGGTCGCCCTCGGCGCCGTTTCGGCCCTCACCGTCACGCCCGCTGCGGCCCAGCCCGTCGATCCCGGCCCGTTCTCGTTCAACACGCCGAGCGGCTATCCGTTCTGCATGCGCTCGCTCTATGACGACGATGACTGCAGCTACCGCACCTATGCGCAGTGCGCCGCGACGGCGTCGGGCATCGGCCTGACCTGCTTCGCCAATCCGGCGCTGGCCTATGCGCGGACCTACGCACCGCAGCAGCCGCGCGTGAAGCGCAAGCGTAACCGCAACCACTGAGCGATGGCGCCGTTCGCGGCGCTTCGCCATCTGTCTCGAACGAAATGAATGATGGGGGTCAGTCGAGTTCGACGACCTTGCCATTTTCCAAGGACACCCGGCGGTCCATGCGACCGGCCAGTTCCATGTTATGGGTCGCGATCAACATCGCCACCTTGGTCGCCTTCACCAGCTGCATCAGCGCCTTGAAGACATGATCCGCGGTGTGCGGATCGAGATTTCCCGTCGGCTCATCGGCAAACAACACGCGCGGTGCATTGGCCACCGCACGTGCGATCGCAACGCGCTGCTGCTCGCCGCCTGACAGTTCTGCGGGGCGATGGGTGATGCGCTCACCGAGGCCGAGATAGGCCAGGATTTCCTTGGCGCGCGAGACGGTTTCAGAGCGCTTCAGGCCGCGGATCATCTGCGGCAGCATGACGTTTTCCAGCGCAGTGAATTCCGGCAGCAACCGGTGCGACTGATAGACGAAACCGATATCGGTGCGGCGGATCTGGGTACGCTCGGTGTCCGACAGGCCCGAGGTCGCAGTGCCGCCGACATAGACCTCGCCGTCATCCGGGCTCTCGAGCAGGCCGGCGATATGCAGCAACGTGGACTTGCCCGAGCCCGACGGCGCCACCAGCGCGACCGACTGTCCCGCCCACAATGCCAGCTTGGCATTGTCGAGAATGGTCAGAACGCTTTCGCCCTGGGTGTATTGCCGCTTGATGTCGTGGAGATAAACCACCGGTACATCATCTGCCCCTTGCGCCATGTCAGTCACTCACTCGTATCTTAGCGCATCGACGGGATCGAGGCGCGCGGCGCGCCACGACGGATACAGGGTGGCGAGGAACGACAGCGTCAGCGCCATAATGACCACCGCGCTGGTTTCGCCGATATCAACCTCGGCCGGCAGCTTGGACAGGAAATACAGTTCCGGCGAGAACAGCTCCGTGGATGTCATCCACGAGATGAATTGCCGGATCGACTCGATATTGAAGCAGACCAGAAGCCCGACAATGAACCCGACGAGCGTGCCGACCACACCGATCGCAGCCCCCGTGATCAGGAATACCCGCATGATCGAGCCTTGAGAGGCACCCATGGTGCGGAGGATGGCAATGTCGCTACCTTTGTCCTTCACCAGCATGATCAGGCCGGAGACGATGTTCAGCGCCGC